>RGZZ01000387.1 GCA_010028905.1 Pseudomonadota bacterium
GTTGAGCACATTTGCGCTCAACCCGCCACAGTTGAGCACATTTGCGCTCACCCCGCCACAGTTGAGCACATTTGCGCTCAACCCGCCACAGTTGAGCACATTTACGCTCACCCCGCCACAGTTGAGCACATTTACGCTCAACCCGCCACAGTTGAGCACATTTGCGCTCAACCCGCCACAGTTGAGCACCATTGAGCTCAACCCCCCACAGTTGAGCACCATTGAGCTCAAGCCGAAACAGTAGAGCCCACATCGGCTCATCTCGTCGTGAAGACGGACGTGCGATGTGGGCTCGCGGGCACCGGCGGGTGCGGCCGAACGCCCTTTCTACCCGTACACGGCTGCGCGAATGAAGTCGCGTCGCATCTGGGCGATGTTGAGAATCGAGATCTCTTTCGGGCACACCGCCTCGCACTCGCCGTGGTTCGAGCAGTCGCCGAATCCTTCGGCGTCGGCCTGCCCGACCATGCGCGTGACCCGCTCCTTGCGCTCGGCCTGACCCTGGGGCAGATGCGCCAGCTGCGACACCTTGGCCGAGAGGAACAGCGAGGCCGACGCGTTGGGGCAAGACGCCACGCAGGCGCCGCAGCCGATGCAGGCCGCGGCGTCCATGGCGCGCTCCTGCATGGCCTTGGGCACGGGCAGCGAATTGGCCTCGGGGGCCGACCCCACGTTGGTCGAGACGTATCCGCCCTTGGCGATGATGCGATCGAAGGCGCTGCGGTCGACCACGCAGTCCTTGAGCACCGGGAACGCCTTGGCGCGGAACGGCTCGATGGAGATGGTGTCGCCGTCCTTGAACGAGCGCATGCGCAGCTCGCACGTGGTGCACGCCGCCTTCGGACCGTGCGCCACGCCGTTGATGACGAGACCGCACGTGCCGCAGATGCCCTCGCGGCAGTCGCTATCGAACTCGACCGGTCGCTTGCCCTGCTTGATGAGGGTTTCGTTGAGCGCGTCGAGGGTCTCGAGAATCGACATCTCGGGCAGGATGTCGGTCACGGTGAACGACTCCATGCGTCCGGGCTTGTCCGGACCCTCCTGACGCCAGACCATCAGATTGAACTTCATGGCGTTACCTCTTACTTGTAGCTGCGCTGGGCGAGCTTGACGTACTCGAACTCGAGCTCTTCCTTGTGAAGGGTGGGGGCACCCGGGTCGCCGCTGTACTCCCAGGCCGCCACGTAGGCGTAGTTCGCGTCGTCACGCAGCGCCTCGCCCTCGGGGGTCTGGTACTCCTCGCGGAAGTGGCCGCCGCACGACTCGTTGCGGTTGAGGGCGTCGGTGCACATCAGCTGCGCAAGCTCGAGGTAGTCGCTCACGCGACCCGCGAGCTCGAGGTTCTTGTTCAGATCGCCGCCGTCCGGCACGTTGACCTCGTGCGCGTACTGCTGGCGCAGCTCTCCGATCTTCGTGACGGCCTTCTTCAGGCCATCGGCGTTGCGACCCATGCCGCACTCGTCCCACATGAGGCGACCCAGCTCCCACCAGTACTCGCGGGGGGTCTTCTTGCCCTTGCGCGACAAGAGCTCCTTGACCGAGGCGTCGACGCCCGCCGCGGCTTCCTTGAAGGCCGCGTGGTCGGTGGTCACCTTCTCGAGCTTCGTGCTCGCCAGGTAGTGGCCGAGGGTGTAGGGGATGACGAAGTAGCCGTCGGCCAGCCCCTGCATGAGCGCGCTCGCGCCCAGGCGGTTGGCGCCGTGGTCGGAGAAGTTGGCCTCGCCCAGCACGTGCAGGCCGGGAATGGTGCTCATGAGGTTGTAGTCGACCCAGAGCCCACCCATGGTGTAGTGCGGCGCGGGGTAGATCATCATGGGGGTCTTGTACGGGTCGTCGTCGGTGATCTCGGCGTACATGTGGAAGAGGTTGCCGTAGCGCTCCTCCACGACGTTCGCGCCGAGGCGCTTCACCGCGTCGGCGAAGTCGAGGTACACCGCGTATCCGGTCTGACCGACCCCGAATCCGTCGTCGCACATGCGCTTGGCCGCGCGCGACGCGATGTCGCGCGGCACCAGGTTGCCGAACGCCGGGTAGATGCGCTCGAGGTAGTAGTCGCGCTCGTCTTCGGGGATCTGCGCGGCCGGGCGCTTGTCGCCCTTGTTCTTGGGCACCCAGACGCGCCCGTCGTTGCGCAGGCTTTCAGACATGAGCGTGAGCTTGGCCTGCGATTCGCCCATCTGCGGCATGCACGTGGGGTGGATCTGGGTGTAGCAGGGGTTGGCGAAGTACGCGCCCTTCTTGTGGGCGCGCCAGATCGCGGTGGCGTTGCAGTTCACCGCGTTGGTCGAGAGGAAGAACACCGTCGAGTAGCCACCCGTGGCGAGAAGCACGGCGTCGGCGGCATAGGTCTCGATCTGGCCGTTCACCAGATTGCGAACCACGATGCCGCGGGCCTTGCCGTCGACGAGAACCACGTCGAGCATCTCGCGACGGGCGAAGAGCTTCACCCGACCCGCGTCGACCTGGCGCATGAGCGAGCCGTAGGCGCCCAGCAGCAGCTGCTGTCCTGTTTGACCTCGGGCGTAGAAGGTTCGCGAGACCTGGGCGCCGCCGAACGAGCGGTTGGCCAGCGTGCCGCCGTACTCGCGGGCGAAGGGCACGCCTTGTGACACGCACTGGTCGATGATCTTGACCGACGACTCGGCGAGGCGGTAGACGTTCGACTCGCGGGCGCGGAAGTCGCCGCCCTTCACCGTGTCATAGAACAGCCGGTAGATGCTGTCGCCGTCGTTCTGGTAGTTCTTGGCGGCGTTGATGCCGCCTTGGGCGGCCACGCTGTGGGCGCGGCGCGGCGAGTCTTGTATGCAGAAGCTCAGCACGTTGTAGCCGAGCTCGCCCAGACTTGCCGCGGCGGACCCGCCGGCCAGGCCGGTGCCCACCACGATGACGGTGAACTTGCGCTTGTTGGCGGGCGATACCAGCTTGATGTCGGCGATGTGGCGCTCCCATCGGGTCTCGATAGGGCCGCCTGGGGCGTTGGAGGAGAGCGTGCGGGGGGATTCGGAGACGGGGCTCATGGGTGTCCTCCCTCGAGTGCTGTGGCATTGAGCGCCTCGGCGGGCGGGGCGCCGTTGAAGTGCAGGTAGACGGGAATCGACAGGAAGCCCACCGCCAGCAGGATGGAGATCAGGACGGCGGCGCTGAAGAGCACGGGCATCACGCGACGGTTGTTGAGGCCCAGCGACTGCCAGGCGCTCCACAGCCCGTGGCGCAGGTGCAGGCCGAGGAACAGCATCACCACGACGTAGATGCCCACGTTGAGCGGGCTCTGGAAGGCCCCGTACACGATGCGGTACAGGTCGCGGACCTCCGCCGTGGGGTAGTGAGCCGTGTTGCTCAGGTTGGCGATGCGGAACTGCCAGATGTGGAGCAGCAGGAACGCCAGCAGCACGATGCCAGAGTAGATCATCGACTGCGACGATGGGGTCTTCTTGCTCGTGTGGCCCGCATCTCCGCTGTTGTAGTAGCCCACGGGACGGGCCTCGCGCTTGCGCAGGCTGACCGAGACCGCCGCGGCGATGTGGGCGACGAACAGGGCGACCAGGCTGATCTCGGCCACGGGCAGGAGCCAGCCGTGCCCCATGGACTCGAGGAGGTGGGCGTACTCGTTGAACGCCTTGCCGTGCTCGCCGAGGAAAAGGGTGAGGTTGCCGGCCAGGTGCACGATCACGAACAGGCCGAGGGCGATGCCCGTGAGGCCCGTGATGACCTTCTTCCCCACCGAGGAGGTGGCGGCAGAGACGATGTTGCTCATGTGCGAAAGGCTCTCCAGAAGGTTCCGTCGGATGCGGCGCGCGGCTCTGGGAGAGACGCGCGCGGGGGGGGGCGCCGGGCGAACGACCTTCGCGCTCTCGTTCGGCGGCCCCGTTCTCTACGGTCGGGCCGAACGAATGCACCGGGGTCGAACCCTCGACGGTTCTGGGGCGCTCTTTTATGGTAACGTGAATTTTCCCTCCTTTTCAAGGCAGAGGGCACCCGCGGGAACTGCAATTCGGGCGCAGGCCGCGTTCGAATCCCATGCCCCAGCAGAACGGGCGCCCTCGTCGGTTCGTTCGAACGAAGGGGGCGCAAGGAGAACCCGTGGAACCGCGCACCCTCGCTCCGTCAGAACCCGCCGCCCGCGCCGCGACCGGCATCTCGCGCGGGCTCGCGGTCCCCCTGCACGATCAGCACGATGGCCCCGATCGCAACGCCTGCGGCACGACTTCGGCGGCCATGGTCGTCGACTACTATGACGGCTCGGCGCAGCAGTGCCACCACAGCGACCTCGACGCGCTCATGCGCCCGTTCGATCTCTACAGCGCCCCTGGTCGCCTGGCCGACGCGGTGGCGCGGCGCGGCATGCGCACCGGGCTGCGCGTCGGCGCGGGGGCAGACGACCTGTGCGGGCTCATCGATCGCGGGGTGCCGTCCATCGTCATCATCGATCCGCATGTGAACGGCAGCAAGGGCAACGGCCTGCACTACGTGGTGGTGACGGGGTATCGCAACGACGCGCGCGGGCAGCTGGCGGGCGTGACCCTGAACGACCCGGCCAGCTCCGAGCCGTATGAGATGCCGTGGGCCGAATTTGACGAGAAGTGGCGCAATCTCTCCCTGAAGGGCGTTCCCACGACCCTCGATCGGGTGCTCATCAGCGCGGTGCCCATGGGCGACGCCCCCGTTACAGGGGCTGACGGCGTGCGGCGGCCGGCCTCCTCCATCGCGCTGCCGGGAGAGGGCGGACCCGGTGTGACCGCGAGTGGTCGCCCTGGCCTTTGTGTGGCCGATGGGATCGTCAATGCCGTCAGCGCGGCCCCG
>RGZZ01000388.1 GCA_010028905.1 Pseudomonadota bacterium
AGGGCGCCGCGCTCGCGGGCGCAACCGTCATCCTGGTCGACGCGACCGGCAGGCAGGTGAGCACCACCGCCGGGGCTGATGGCACCTATTCCATCGACGTCACGGGTCTCACCCCGCCCTTCATCATCACGGCCACCGATGGCACGAACACGCTGCACAGCATTGCCTTTGGGCCAGGCGTCGCCAACGTGACCCCCCTCACCGACGTGGCCACCACCACCTACTTCCAGACGCAGGGAACCACGGTGGAGAACGCCATCGCAAACCCGTCTGGCGTGCGTCTTCCCACGGTGGGAAGCCTCGATCGCTGCACTGAGGCCATGCTCGCCAACCTGAAAGAGCTCATGATCCAACACGGCATCGACCCCGCAGAGTTCGAGCCCTTCACGACCGAGTTCATCGCCAACCACACTGGCATCGACGGCCTGCTCGACCAGATCCAGCAGACCGGCGACACCACCTTGCAGACCGTGAGCGGTACCGTGACCACCACGGTCACCCTCGACGGCCTGGGCGACGGCACCGTGCGCACGCATTGCAACCACCACGACAACAACACCGGTCACGACAGCAACACCGAAGACATCTCGCACGTGGGGGGAGCGACCCAGGCCGAGATCGACGCGGCCGTGACGGGCGTGAACACCCTCCTCGCCAACCTGGCGCAGACCATCAACAACAAGGGCGGCGCCCTCACCGACGCAGACCTGCTGGCGTTCCTCACCCCTGACTTCAACAACGACGGAGTCTCTCGCGCGGACTTCGCGAAGGCGATGGCCGCAGAGTTCGCCGGGGTGTCGGTGCAATCGCTCACCGTGTCGTTCGTGATCGACTTCGATCCGCAGCGGAACGAGATGTTCGCGAAGTTCGCGGTGCAGCTCGTCAACGACCCCACCCCGTACTTCCATCACATGTTCTTCCAGCGCCAGAGCGATGGAACATGGCTCTTCCACGGCAATCAGGAAGACGTGGAGGCCACCGACGTCATCCGCTTCAAGAACGCCCGTGCCATCACCAATGCCAGCGACTCGGGCTTCAAGCCCACCGCCGTGGTCGACACGCGCATCCCCGCCGGGGTGCTCAACGCGATGACCGCCACCGACGCAAGCAGCACCTTCTTCTCATCGAGCGGCACCCCCGTCTCGAAGCTGGCCCAGACCGACCTGACCATGCAGGGGGTGCCACAAGACATCTTCTACGCCTGGTCGAGCGCTCAGGCGTTCCCGCCCGCGGGTACGCAGTTCAGCGTCGATCTCAGCCTGATCGGAAGCATCAACGTCACCCTTCCGGTGAGGGCGCAGGTCACCACCACCGATACCCTCAACGGCTACCAGCTCCAGGCCGATGCGCAGGCCCCGGCACAGCACGATCTGACGTCGGTGTCCGGAAAGACCCTCGACCTGAGCTGGTCGCTCCCCACCACCTTCAAGACGCGCGACGTCATGGTGCGTGTCACCCAGCGCTCGGCAAGCTACAGCGTCGATCGGTTCTACCCCGCATCGAACAATGACACCCACGCCCAGATCCCCCCGCTGCCCTCGACCATTCAGGGTGCGCAGCTCGAGAACGTGGACACCCTCATCATCGAGGTCGAAGCGGTCGGTCCACAGGGCGAAAACGTGACCGTCCAAGATACCTACCAGTGAACACGGGGGGCGCGCGGTGACCCCGCGCGGCACCATCGAAAGGCGAGGCGTCCGTCGCAAGGCGGGCGCCTCGTTGCGTCTCTACGCGTGTGAACGATGAGGCCGTGCCTGGGCGCGAGAGGGGTGGCGCTCCTCAGCGGGCGAGGGCTGGCTGATGGATCAGCGTGAGATGGCCGTTCAGCGTCTCTTCGAGCGAGGCCGCGAAGTCGCGCACGCAGATGTCGATGCGCGAGGTTCCCTTGCCCTTGAAGGCACTTCCGGTATCGACCACGCGAAACTCGATGGGGCGGCCGTACTTCTTCTCGAGCTCGGGAATGCGCAGCTTGGTGCCGTAGGGCAGGCCGGCCTGCTTGTCCATGGCCACCGAGACATAGGGCGCCTTTCCTGCCAGGAAGGCCTGGAGGGTGTGCAGCGGCTTGCCGATCATGTCGTTCGGGCCGCCCTCCTGCCCGACATGCTTGGGAAAGTAGCCCGTGCCCTTTGCGCTGTAGGCCTTTGAGGAAGCCGGACTGGCCGGGATGACGCGCTCGACCGAAGGCGACGCCTGCGCGGGGAAGTGCGGGGTGGGCGAAGGCAGGGCGCCTGCGGCCACCGACAGCGGGCTGGTGAGCAGCGTGAGAGCGGCCAGCGCACCCAGGCTCGCAGCGCGCCACGGCGACGCGTGAGGGGCAGGGGTCGAGAGCGGCTGCGACATCTCGCGTGAAGGCGGCGCGGCCGACGGTGTGAAGCGATCACCCGCATCGGCCGGCGTGGTGGCCGACGGCGCCGAAGGCAGCGACTTCTGCGTCGGCGTATGGAAGCGGTCCATGGGCGTCGCGTTGCGCGATATGATGCGTGGATCCACTCTGGCTTCTCCCTCCGGCGATCATCTTCACGACATTGCCGCTCCGGTCTAGCATCCGGGCGCACGTGCAGCGCTTCCCTGTTGCGACGACGAACGCCTGCAGCGGCCGGCACGAAGCATCGCGATGCGCGTCGAGAAGCAACCCGCACCAGGAATCGGGCGCTGAGGCGCCCAAGACCTCATCGGCACTCCCCGACGCCCGACGCCCTGGAGGTTTCACAGAAATGAGAAGGCTCTCCCTCTTCCTCGCCCTGCTCATCGCGCTCCACCCCATGCAGGCGCTGGCGCAGGCCCCGCCCCCCGCAGCCCTCGTGCTACCCGAAGGCACGGCTGTGATGGTGCGCCCTCCCTACGACCTGCGGAGCGACAAGGTGCAGACCGGAGACGTGATCACGTTCAACGTGACCGAGAACGTGGTCGTGAACGGCATCACCGTCATCGCGCGCGGCGCTCCCGTCAAGGTGACCATCGCCGAAGCCCGTCACGCCGCGGGGTTCGGGCAGAGCGGCAAGCTGCGGCTGGCGGTGAACCACGTAGCCGCGGTCGACGGCACCCAGATCAACCTGCGCGGAAATCCGGACAAGCGAGGGGGCGACAACACGGTGATGTCGGTGGCCGGCATGCTGCTGTTCAGCGTCTTCTTCGTGTTCCTGCAGGGAAGAGAAGCCGTTCTCAAGTCAGACAAGGAGATGACGGTCTACACCGACCAGTCGGTCTCGTTTGCCGTTCGCGGCGGCGCGACGCAGCCCCAGGTGAGCGTGGTGCAGACCCAGCCGCAGATCGGTCCGGTGCAAGGCGGGCCGCAGCAGAGCCCGGCACAGGCCCCTCCCCCGTCGTCTTCAGCACAGGCGCACATCACCCGTCAGGTCATGTGCGAGTCGATCACGGGAGGGCAGCCGGTGGGCGTCTCTGAGCGGTTCAAGACGACCATCGGCGGCATCGTCACCTGGATCGAGCTTGCGAACCCGCCCGCGGGGGGACACCTCGAGGTGCGGTGGACCCTCAACGGATCGACCCTCTTCAAGGAAGAGATCACGGTCGATCCGCAGCAGCGCACCCTCTGGTCGACCCTGTTCCCCAAGAGCGGTCGCGCGTTCGCCCCCGGCACCTACGAGGTGGAGATCGCCGAGAACGGACAGGTGCTGTCGCGTCACGCGTTCATGATCGCCCCCTGATCCAGGGAGAGGAGCCGAGCGCATCTCGGCAGGAGCCGGCCCGCCGGATTTGAACCGATGGGCATGGCCCGCCGAGCGTCCCCCACTCCCGAACCGTTTCTGGAACCCGACGACATCCGTGCTCTCTCCGAGCTGCCGGCGTGCGACCGGCTGTGGGTCGGCGGGCGCCGCCGCATGCCCCACGACGACGACCAGACCGACGCCGTGTTCTGGATCGATGTGGAGGCCAACGAGGTTCGCGCCTTCGACATGGTGGCGCGTGGCCGACAGCACGAGGCGCTCCTCCGATTGCTCGTGTCGGCCATGGCCGCGCCGGAAGAAGGCCTCGCCCCCGCGCGCCCCACGGCCGTGGCCAGCGACGACCCGCGTCTCACCGCCTATCTGGCCCCCCTCGACATCGACGTGCGAAACGCCCCACGGTCGCTCGTCGACCAGATGTTCGACGCCATGGTCGACCTCCTCGGAGACGAGGAGGGCCCCCGCGTGACCTATCTCGCTCGCCCTGGTGTGACACGCAAGAGCGTGAAGGCGTTCTACGAAGCCGCCGCCCGAATCTTCCGATCGGCTCCGTGGCAGCACATCAGCGAGCACGATCTGGCGCGCATCGATGGGCTTGGGCCGCAGCCCCTGTTCGTCTTGCTCGATGGCAGCGATGGCAACGAACCGGCCATCGCGTTCCTCGAGCACGAGAGCGACGCCCGCGCAATGCTCGATACGACCACCGACGATGCCGACGCCCTGCCCCCCCACCTCGTGCTCTCCTACGAAGCCCGGGGCGTCGACGACCTGCTCGATGAGGCGCGTGAGCACGGCTTCTCACTTGCGGCTGGCGATGCCGTGCCCGTGCTGCTGCGCAGCAGCGACGACGCCGAGCTCCTGGCCAGCGAGACCGATCTCGTGCTCGCAACCCGCGCCCTCGAGGCCCTTGCGGCCATCGACGAACAGGCTGCTCGAGCGCGATCGGTCAACACCAGGGTCGGTGGGCTCCGCATCGTCTGGCCCTGCCTGCCCCCTGCCAAAGAAGGGCGCAAGCGATGAGCGAGACGAGCGCAGAGCGGCTCTCTCCGGTGATTCTCGGCGCGTCGCCCACCCACACCGAACGCGCCCGCACCCTCGTCGCGATGCA
>RGZZ01000389.1 GCA_010028905.1 Pseudomonadota bacterium
GACGACAAGAAGACCGACGCGGCCAACAATCCTGATGACGCGAAGCTGGCTGAAGAGAAGAAGCGTCAGGAGGACGAGAAGAAGCTCAAGGAGCTCGAGCGCCAGATCAAGGAGACCCAAGATCAGCTCGAGGAGGCCCAGAAGAAGGGTGACCAGGGCGAGGTCGACCGCCTCAAGGCCAGACTGGGAGACCTGACGACGCAGCGCGACGATCTGGTCAAGCAGCTGCAGGGCAACGGCCAGGGCAACGACGGTCAGGGCCCGGCGCCCGCGGGCGCTGCGGCTCCTGCGGGAGGAGGCGCACCCGCCGGTGGCGGTGGCGCCCCTGCCGGTGGCGGTGGTGCCCCCATGGGCGGTGGTGCGCCGGCCGGTGGCGGTGCACCCATGGGCGGTGGCGGCGGCGCGCCTGCGGGCGGTGGCGGAGGCGGCACGCAGATCGCCCCTCCCAACGGCGCCAACCCGAGCCCTCCTCCGAACCTGAAGGGCGATGACCTGAAGACGGCCCAGTTCATCGACAAGTACCTGCAGCAGAAGGGCTCGCCGGCCGCGGGTCAGAACGCGGGTGCGCTCATGGTCAAGTACGGCAAGGAGAACAACGTCGATCCGCTCGTCCTCCTGGCCATCGCGGGCCAGGAGACCCAGTTCGGCAAGACCGGCATCGGTGTCAACGGCATGCTCGGCGTGGGCGCCTACGACAGCGATCCGAACAACGCCACCCGCAACCCGACCTTCTCGGGTGTCGAGAACCAGATACGGGTCGGCGCCGAAACCTTTGCAAAGCTTCGTGCAAAAGGCGGGTCGACGGCCGACCAGTCCATCGCGCAGCAGACCGCGGCGGTGAACGCCGCTGGCTGGGCCACCGACGGCAACTGGCACAACGGCGTGACGTCGATGTACGCCCAGATCTCGAGGGCCGCGGAAGCCGAAGGCTGAGCCGGAGGGGTTCGCTCCCCTTCGTCGCAGCTGACGAAGCGCCCCCGTGATGTGATCACGGGGGCGTTTCGCTTCACACGGCCGTGGCAAGCCGACGCGCGCCTCGCCGCCTGCGCCGCGCAGGCAGGAGAACGAAGGCGCCCGTCCAAAGCAGGCAGACCTTTCGGCACGCGCCGGAACGACCGCACTGGGAGGCCCCTTGCAGGATCTCGTCATTGGAAACGCCACCCTCGTCACCCTGGGCGAACGCAACCGCTTGATGCCCAATGCTGCCATCGCCGTCTCTGGCGGGCAGATCGTGGAGATGAACGACATCTCGGCATTTGTCGGGCGCTACCCCTCGGCGCGCTTCATCGATGCCCGCGGCGGGCTCATCATGCCGGGCTTCATCAACGCCCACACCCACTTCTACGGCGCCTTCGCGCGCGGCATGGCGCTGTCGGGGCCCGCGCCAGCCGACTTCCAGCAGATCCTCGAATCGGTGTGGTGGCGACTCGACAAGGCGCTGCTCGCCGAAGACGTGCGATACAGCGCGCTGCTTGGACTTGCCGACATGATCCGCAAGGGCACCACCACCTTTCTCGACCACCACGCCAGCCCCAACCACGTGCCCGGCTCCCTCGACCTCATCGCCGACGCCGTGCTCCGATCAGGCCTTCGCGGCTGCCTCTGCTACGAAGTATCTGACCGAGATGGCAAGGAGACCGCTCGCAAGGGCATCGCCGAGAACGAGCGCTTCATCAAGCGCTGCCTCTCGCAGGCCGAGGCCCACGAAGGGCGGTTGGCCGCCGCGTTCGGGCTGCACGCGTCGTTCACCGTCGACGACGATACCCTGGCCGAGGCTGCCCGCGTCTGCAAAGAGACCGGCGCGCCGATCCACATCCACATCAGTGAAGGCACCGTCGATGCCGAGGCCAGCGTGAAGAAGTACGGCAAGCGGCCGCTTGCGCGTCTGGCCGCAGCCGGTCTGCTCGAACGCCCGGCCCTGCTGGCGCACGGCGTGCACCTCGACGACGCCGAGATCAAGCAGGTGGCCCAGAGCCGTTCGTGGCTGCTGCACAACCCCCAGTCGAACATGAACAACGCCGTGGGCACGGCGCGGCTGCCCGCGCTGCTCGACGCGGGAGTTCGCGTGGCGCTCGGCACCGACGGCATGTCAGGCGATCTGCGCCCCGAGATGCGCGCCCTGCCGCTGGCACAGAAGGCGGCCAGCGGCGACCCCCGCACCCTTGGCTTCGCCCCCATCTACGACATGGCGTTCCGCACCAACGCGGCGCTGGCCGAGCACTTCTTCGGCCAGCCCATCGGCGCGCTGCAGGTCGGTGCCGCCGCCGACCTCATCATCGTCGACTACCTCCCCCCCACCCCTTTCACCGAAGACAACTTCCTCGGTCACCTGATCTTCGGCATCATCAACGCAGACGTGCGAACCACCATTGTGGGCGGTCGCGTCCTCATGGAAGACGGCCGCCTGCTCACCCTTGACGAGAAAGAGATCGCGGCGCGAGCAAGAGAGCTGGCGCCGAAGGTCTGGCAGAGATTGGAGTAGCCCCATGACACACCTCGACGGCATGCGCATCCTCTGGGATCAAGATCCGGACGTGGCCCAGGCCATCTACGACGAGACCCGACGACAGGGCTCGACCCTCGAGATGATCGCGTCAGAGAACTTCGTGAGCGAGGCCGTTCTCGCAGCGCAGGGCTCAGTGCTCACCAACAAGTACGCCGAGGGCTACCCGGGAAAGCGCTACTACGGCGGCTGCGAGTTCGTCGATGTGGTCGAGAACCTGGCCATCAGCCGGGCCAAGACGCTGTTCGGCGCCGAAGAGGCGAACGTGCAGCCCCACTCCGGGTCGCAGGCAAACCTCGCCATGTTCTTCAGCGTGCTCGACCCGGGCGACACGTTCATGGGCATGAAGCTCAACCAGGGCGGTCACCTCACCCACGGCCACCCAGTGAACTTCAGCGGCCGCTACTTCAAGGTCGTTGAATATGGTCTCGATCAAGAGACCGAGCAGCTCGACTACGACGAGATGGAACGGCTGGCGAAAGCGCACCGCCCCAAGCTCATCATGGCCGGCGCCAGCGCCTATCCCCGCATCATCGACTTTCCGCGCATCCGCCGCATCGCCGACGAGGTGGAGGCCGTTTTCGTGGTCGACATGGCCCACATCGCCGGGCTCGTCGCGGCAGGCGTTCACCCTAGCCCCGTGCCCTACGCCGACATCGTCACCACCACCACCCACAAGACGCTGCGCGGGCCTCGCTCCGGGCTCATCCTCAGCAAGAGCGCGTGGGCGAAGCAGATCAACAAGAACGTGTTCCCCGGCACCCAGGGGGGGCCGCTCATGCACGTCATCGCGGCCAAGGCCGTGGCCTTCGGCGAGGCTCTGAAGCCCACGTTCAAGGACTACCAGCAGCAGGTCGTCGCCAATGCGCGAGCCCTGGCTGCCGCGCTCTCAGAGCGAGCCGTGCGCGTCGTGAGCGGCGGCACCGACACCCATCTCACCCTGGTTGACGTGACCTCCGTCGATCTCAGCGGAAAGCAGGCCGAGCACCTGCTCGATGAGGCAGGCATCACCGTCAACAAGAACGCCATCCCCTTCGACACGCGCTCTCCCATGGATCCGAGCGGCATTCGCATCGGTACGCCGGCCCTCACGTCTCGCGGCATGAAAGAGCCCCAGATGGAACAGATCGGTCGCTGGATCGTCGACGTGCTCCGCGCGCCCCACGACAGCGCCGTGCGCGAGCGCGTCCGCAATGAGGTGCGCCAGCTCTGTGACGGCTTCCCGCTGTACGCCGAACGCCTCATCGAGTCCGCACCTCCGTCCGCGGCCCCGGTCTGATCGTGTCCGACGTCATCGTTGTGGCGGTCGACGAAGCTTCGCTCGCGACCGCCATGGAGGAGCGTGGGCTCTCTGACGCCTACGAAGCGATGTGCGAGGTCAGCCGATGCCTCGCCCCCCTCGCGCAGGCGGGACACGGCCTCGTAGTGACCCTCGCGGGGCAGCGCGCGCTCGATGAGATCGTTGCTCGCGTCACCGTGAGCAGCGGAGGGGTCGACGAATCGCCCCTCGACGTGTGCGGCGCCCAGGCACAAGGCGCCGTCGCATACCAGCTCCAGCAGGCGCTGACCAGCGAGTTCAAGCTGCGCGGCATCGAGCGTGAGGCGGCCGCTGTGATGACCCGCGTCGAGGTCGACATCGGCGACGCCGCCTTCCTCTCTCCAGACCGCCCCGTGGGTGGCGCCTACACCGCCGAGGAAGCGCAGGGGCTCAGTGCTTCAGAAGGCTGGCGCATGACCGAGCACGCGGGCGTCTGGCGTCGTCTCGCCGCCTGCCCCCGTCCCCGCCGCATCGTCGACATCGGCGCCATCCGCGCACTGATGGGCGCTGGGTTCGTCGTGCTGGCTGGCAGCGGTGGCGGCGTTCCCGTCGTGCTCGATGAGCGCGGATGGTACATGGGGAGCGCGGCTGTCCTCGACGAGGCGCTCACCGCATCGCTTCTGGCAAGAGAGCTGGGAGCCTCAACGCTCATGCTCACCTGCGCAGACGCAGAGACCGCACAAGGGGTCGCCGCGCTCTCGCTCGACGCGCTGCGCCAGCGGCGCAAGGACCGCACCCTGGAGGGGCTCTCTCCCGCACGCGCGCAGGCCATCGAGGCCTTTCTCGCCGGCGGAGGGCGTCAGGTTGTGATCGCCGGGCTCTCTCGCCTCGAGGAAGCCCTGGGTGATGCTGGGGTGGGCAGGCGCTTCGTCGGCTGAAGCGAGCCGCCCCCCGCTCAGAAGATGCGGGGGAAGCGCCGCTTCCACTGGGGCGTCACCATCCGGTCGATGACGTCATCGAC
>RGZZ01000390.1 GCA_010028905.1 Pseudomonadota bacterium
AGCGTCAGCGCAAGCGTCAGCGCAAGCGTCAGCGCAAGCGTCAGCGCAAGCGTCAGCGCAAGCGTCAGCGCAAGCGTCAGCGCAAGCGTCAGCGCAAGCACTACTCTACCCCGTCTACGGAGGGTTGCTGTGAAAACAGGGCAGGCTATCGGAAGGGTGCTGCATCAGCGTCGCAGCGAGCGCCAGATATCGCAAGACACACTGGCCGCGCGTTCAGGCATTGCGCGCGCCACCATCTCCCGCATCGAGAACGGAGAGATCGAAAATCCCGGCATCGTCACCATCACCGCCATCTGCAAAGCGCTCGGACTGGGTGTAGATGCCCTGCTCGAACGAGCAGGCCTGGTGGTCGCCCGACCCTCACGAAGCAGCAACAAGGAGGCGCAGCGCCTGAAGACATTGCTCGAGCGGCTGCGAAGCGCTGTCGAAGGGGCGCAGAACGCACACGCGAGTGCCCTCGACGCCCAGCGGGCGCTCGAAGAGGTCCTCGACGGCATGAGCGAAGTCTATGCGAACGCGAGTCCAGGCGGAGCGGCGCGAATCGCCGGCGGTGGCCCGCTCTGGGATGCGTAGCATCACGCCGATGTGATCGACGCAGCCTTCACAGTGATGCAGTGCTCGCGCGCGCTGCGCACGCCCTTCGGCCTGCTCGCGCTGCCCCGACGTGAACCGTGGTCAATCGTCAGAGGTTCTCCCATGCCCTTGGCGCAGGCCTGTCATGGGGCACCTCGTCGAATCGCCGGATCCGCCCATGACGGCGTCTGCCATGGCATGGCGCAGCGCGTCGGCCCCCGCTTGATAGAAGTAGTTCGGCTTCACCACGTCATTCTGCCAATGCCGATGAAAGACCGGCGTCGTCGACCCGGAAAGGGGCGGAACGATCCACGTCCAGTCCGCGTTCACCGAACGCCCCTCGGTGCCCTCGATGCGCGCGAACTCGATGAACTCTCGGGTGGCCGTGTGATGATCGACCATCTTCACCCCCGCGACCTCGAACGAGTGCAGCACGGCAACATTCAGCTCGACCAGGGCGCGATCGCGCCAGAGCGAACGGGGACGGCGCAGGTCGAGGCCCATGCGCTGCGCGATCTGGGGAAGCACATCGTAGCGCGATTCATCAGAGAGATTGCGGGCGCCCACCTCGGTGCCCATGTACCAGCCGCTGAACGGCGCGGCCGGATAGCGCACCCCACCGCAGTCGAGCACCCTGTCGGAAACTGCCGGCACCGCATGCCACCTGAGGCCCAGCTCACGGAACCAGGCGTGCTCCGGATGCGAGATCTCCACCTCGAGCACGGCGCGCGACGGCAGCTCGAACAGGCGCGGCCGCTGATCTCCGCGCTGAATCACCAGGGGGAGGACGTCGAAACGGCCTTGCGAGGGCGGTCGCCAGCCCAGCGCCATGGCCACCTCGGTGATGGCCACGTTGGCGGGATCACCGAGAACAGTGCCGTCTGATTGTCGATATCCCGCGTAGCGGATGAGCTGGGCGTTCCAGATGCGAATCTGGGCGTGGCCATCTCGATCAGCAGGGGCGAAGACCGTGATGACCGCTCTGATCTTGCCGTCGTTGGCGGCCATGACCAGATGCTCGACCAACGCCTCGAAGACCTCGTCTTCTCGATCGAGCGCGCGGCAGTCGCGCACCGTGAGGGCCTTCCAGAAGAGACGACCGACGCATCGATTGCTGTTGCGCCACGCCACCCGCGCGCCGTGACGCAGCTCGCGCTCGCTCTGCACCCAGGTGCCGGTGCGTCGTATCTCGGCCTCGACCTCGCGCCACCGTACCGCCAGATCATCTGGAAGACCCAGCTCCTGGTGGGTGGCGCGCAGGAACTCGCGCGCCTCATCGATGACCGTTGCGTGAGCTGTTCCACTTCGTTCTGGCGAGGAGGTGGGCTGCTGCACGACGTCAGCGCTCCTCGCGCAGGCGCGCAATGTCAGGGGCGTGCCCGCGCACCCGCAGCCAGGTGCCGTTCTCGTCATGGCGCTCGCCGAGAACGCGCAGGCTGGCGCGGATGGGGCCGATGCGCCGGGTCTCGGCGTAGGCGACGAACACCTCTTCCTCGACCATGCCCGCTTCGAAGAAGGCGACGATGCGCTCGCGCAGATCGGCCACGTCTTCCGGCCGGCGGGTCGAGATGAAGATGGCCTCGGGAAACTCGGTGCGCAGCAGCGCAATCGCATCGACGGTGAGCTTGTCGCACTTGTTGAGCACGAGGCGCGACGCCACGTCGGCCACCCCGATGCTCGACAGCACCTCGTGCGTGACGGCCAGCTGATCGCGGAAGGCCGGGTCGGCGGCGTCAACCACGAACAGCAGCAGCCCCGCGTTCTTGGCCTCCTCGAGGGTCGAGCGGAACGAGGCCACCAGATCGTGGGGCAGCTTCTTGATGAAGCCCACCGTGTCAGAGACGAGAATGGGCGGCACCGACGGAGGAACCAGGGTGCGAACCGTGGTGTCGAGGGTTGCGAAGAGCTTGTCTTCGACCAGCACCTCGCTGCCGGTGAGGGCGCGCATGAGCGACGACTTGCCCGCGTTGGTGTATCCCACCAGCGCCACGCAGCGCTCGCGCGCGCGCTGCGCCCGCCCTTCGGCCTGCTCGCGCTGCACCGCCGCAATCTCGTCGTTGAGCGCCGCGATGCGGTCGCGGATGCGACGGCGATCGAGCTCGAGGCTGCTCTCGCCGGCGCGGCCCATGCGATCTTCCGGGCCGCTGCCCGTGACGCGCACCCGCGGCGAGAGGTACTTGAGCCGCGCGATCTCGACCTGGAGGCGGGCTTCTCGGGTGCGCGCGTGACGACTGAAGATCTCGACGATGACACCGGTGCGGTCGTAGACCCGCACGCCCGTCGCCTTCTCGAGATTGGCCAGCTGCGATGGGGTGAGCTCGCAATCGAACACCACGGCGTCGACCTTCTTCTCAGGCGCCCCCTCCGGACCGCCTGCACCGTCGCCCGCGTCGTCGCCGGCATCGTCGTCTTCGAATTCCGGCGGGATCAGGTCATCTTGAGAAGCGACCCTGGACGCCTCTTCATCTGCCTTCTCGCGACGCAGCGCCGCCTTGGTCTTCTTGGCGAACGAGCGCTTGGGCACGTGGCCGAGACCGCCCGTGCGCTCAGCGAGCGCCTTGAGCTTGCCCTCGCCGAGCACGAGCCCGCCGCCCACCGCGCCGCGACGCTGCGTGAGGGTGGAGGCCACGTCATAGCCAAGGGTCTTCACCAGACGGCCGAGCTCGATCAGCGAGGCCTCGGTCTCTGCTTCGGTGCCATCGGGCAGGGTGATGCCCACCAGGATTGCGCGCGGAAGGATCTTCTTGTTCTCGTTCATGGATCTGAGCCGCCGGTTCAACGCCGCGAACGAAGGCCCTGCCGGCACCGCGGCCAACCGCAACGGGAGACCCGGAACAGACGTCGAACCCGAGCAGGGTGAGCAAATCACCGCCTCCCTGGCTCTTCGGCATCATCACGCTGCCCTTCGGCATCGGCGGCGCCTTCATGGCGGTGGCCATGCCGTTCCTGCTGACCAAGGCCGGGCTCAGCGTCGAGGAGATCGCGAAGCTGAGCGCCCTTGCCATGCTCCCGTCGGCCTACCAGCTGCTGTGGGCCCCCGTGCTCGACCTCTGGATGCCGAGGCGATTCTGGCTGGCCTCTCTCGCCGTGAGCGGCGGCCTCTGTCTGAGCGCATGCCTGCTGCTGAAGCTCCCGGAGCAGCTCGCCCTGTACAAGGTGCTGCTCGTCGCCGGCCAGGCCCTGCTCGGACTCGTGGCGTCGTGCGTGGGCGCTCTTGTGTCGGTGGGGCTCAGCGAAGACAAGAAGGGCACCGCCGCAAGCTGGGTGAACGCCGGAAACCTCGGGGGCGGCACCCTGCTGGGAGGCGGCATGGTGATGGCGCTGTGGCACCTCTCTCCGAAGGCCGCCGCTCTCGCCCTGCTGGCGGTCATTGTCATTCCCGCCCTCATCGCCCTGCGCATCGAGGAGCCTCCTCCGTCACGCGACCCCCTCATGCATCACCTGGGCGCCATGGCGGTCGATGTCTGGCGCGCCGTGAGCGCGCGGCGCGGATGGTCGGGACTGCTGCTCTGCCTGTCGCCGGTGGGCACGGCCGTGCTCATCAATCTGCTGTCGGCGCTGGGCGCTGATTTTCACGCCAGCGATGAGGTGGTGGAGCTGCTCAACGGCTGGGTCGGGCCCTTCGCGCAAGGCGCCGGCGCCCTGGCCGGACTGTTCGTGCTCGATCGCATCGACCGACGGGTGGCCTACCTCGCCTCGGGCGTGCTCACGGCCATCTGCGCCGGCTTGATGGCGGTGGGGCCGCTGAGCCAGAACGCCTACATCGCGGGGTGCATCACCTACATGGTGATCACGGGCTTTGCCTACGCCTCGTTCTCTGCCTTCGTCTACGAGATCGTGGGCACGGCAGGCAAGACAGCCGCCACGCTCTACTCGGTGTTCCCCGCGGCGGGAAACCAGGCCATCGCCTACGTGACCTGGCTCGACGGCTGGGGACATCAGCGCTGGGGGCCGCGCGGCCTCCCCGCCATGGACGCGGCGCTGAACCTGGGCGGTGTGATCGTGCTCGCCGTGCTGCTGTGGCTCGTGGCCGAACCGCGCACCGCAGCGACAGCGCCATCGATCGACGTCGCGCCGGAAGCGCCCGACGAACCCGGCGTCACGACCCAGCGGTAGCGCTCACGCTGCGCTCGGCGCTGGGCACAGGCATCACGCGCTTGAGCAGGGGCAGCGCGGTGCGCGCCAGGCGCGCCAGCAGC
>RGZZ01000391.1 GCA_010028905.1 Pseudomonadota bacterium
GTCTGGTCGCATTTCCACAGAACATCCGCAGAGCGTGCTGCGATGCGCTGAAACGCACTGTGTTCTGCAAAACCCGGCACAGAACAGGCCAATTGCGACACGCTGCACGCCCCCCTGATGGCGTCGCGCAGGCCACGCCCCCCCGCGTCGCGCAGGCCACGCGCCCCCTCGTCGCAATCACCACGCAGGGGGGGACGGCGCTCGGGCGGAATGCGTCGAGGTGACCGCCGACGCAGAGCCCCATCACCCCACCGAAGCGCCCATCCCACGCCAGATCGCCTGGATCATCGGGAACGAGGGGTGCGAGCGCTTCAGCTTCTACGGCATGCGAAACATTCTCACGGTGTTCCTCGCATCGTCGCTGCTGGCCCATCTGCCCGAGGCCGAGCGGGGCGGCGCGGCCAAGGAGGTGTTTCACACCTTCGTCATCGGCGTCTACTTCTTTCCCCTGCTCGGCGGCTGGGTGGCCGACCGCCTCTGGGGCAAGTACGCTACCATCTTCCGCCTGAGCCTTCTCTACTGCCTGGGTCACCTCTGTCTCGCGCTCTTCGACCGTCAGCCCGGCGGCTTCTACGCGGGCCTGGCGCTCATCGCCCTCGGGTCCGGGGGCATCAAGCCGTGCGTCTCGGCCTTCGTGGGCGACCAGTTCGACGCGCGCAACAAGCACCGCGCCAAGACGGTGTTCGACGCCTTCTACTGGATCATCAACTTCGGGTCGTTCTTCGCCTCGCTGCTCATGCCCATCTTCCTGAAGCAGTACGGCCCGAGTGTGGCCTTCGGCATCCCCGGCGCGCTCATGCTCATCGCCACCATCGTGCTCTGGCTGGGGCGACGCGAGTACGTGGTCGTGCCCCCCGCGCCGCCCGACCCTCATTCGTTCGCCCGCGTCGCGCGAACCGCGCTATCGGCCACCCCACGCGGACGCGCGTTCGCCGCCACCGCCGTGCTTGCGGGTCTCGTCTCGCTCGTTCTCTTCTCCGGCGCCGGCGTGGTCATCGCGCTCTGCACGTCGATGGTGGCCTTCATGGGCATCGGCGGAACAGGCGTCTGGTGCGAGCTCGAGAACGCGCGCGGCAAGCACCCGGACGAAGCGGTGGAAGGCGTGCGCTCGGTGCTTCGCCTGCTCGTGCTGTTCATGCTGGTGACGCCCTTCTGGTCGCTGTTCGATCAGAAGG
This sequence comes from Pseudomonadota bacterium, assembly GCA_010028905.1. Taxonomy (NCBI): domain Bacteria; kingdom Pseudomonadati; phylum Pseudomonadota; species Pseudomonadota bacterium. The sequence continues at coordinate 1,176 of RGZZ01000391.1, forward strand.
CCTCGACCTGGGTGCTGCAGGCCGACGCGATGACGAAGCCCGCGTGGTTCGCGCCCTCACAGATGCAGGCGCTCAACCCCGCGCTGGTGATGCTCCTCATTCCGCTCAACAACCTCGTCGTCTACCCGATGCTGGCACGCGTGGGCGTCGAGGTGACGGCACTGCGGCGCATGACCACCGGAATCGCCCTGTCCGGCGTGGCCTGGATCGTCGTGGGCATGATGCAGCTGGCGATAGACGGGGGAACCCCCATCACCATCGCCTGGCAGGTTCTCCCCTACGCCATCCTCACCATGGGCGAGGTGCTGGTGTCGGCCACCGGCCTCGAGTTCGCCTACAGCCAGGCGCCGGCCTCGATGAAAGGGGCCATCATGAGCTTCTGGAGCCTGTCGGTGACCATCGGCAACCTGTGGGTGCTCATCGTGAACGCCAGCGTGAAGAGCGAGGCGGTAACGCGAGCCATCGCGTCGACAGGGCTTGGCGTGACGGCGTTCCAGATGTTCTTCTTCGCCGCCTTCGCGTTCACCGCCGCGGTGATCTTCGCGCGCGTGGCGCGGGCCTACCGGGTGACCGACCACTACCGCCAGGAATCGGCGTGAAGACGCGCACCAGAGCCGAAGCGCGCCTCAGCCCCGACGCTGCTCGTCGCCCGCGCCGCTGAAGGCGCGCCACGCAAGGACGGCCGCCACCACGACGCATCCCGCCACCGCTCCCCCCCGCAGTCCCAGCGCCAGCTGCGCGCGGGTGGCGCTCGCGACGACGAACAGCTTGCCGAAGCTCGCTCCCAGGCTGTCAGGAAGACCGGCAAAGCCCGCTCCCAGCGGATACATCTGCAGGAACGCGAGGAACAGGCAGATGAGAAGCCCGCGCGCCGACCCGAAGATGCTGGCCACCAGGGCCCCTACGAGCGACGGCGCGAAAACCGCGATGAGCGTGAACATGGGGCCGCCCCCCATGAGGCGAGAGAGGCTGCGGGCCCCCTTCTCCAACGCGAACGCGGGGCCCGTCGGCGAGAGCGCCAGCGTCGCGACGAGCGTCAGCGCGCAGCCCACGGAGAGCACGAGATCGACAGGGCTCATGCGCGACCCGGGAAGCTCAGCGCCCTGCGCCGCGGGCGACGGGGCGGCAGGCCGGGGAAGCGAATCGAGCGCCACAGACGGGGGTGCCGCCTTGCTGCCCGCCGGGCTCACCTGGGGCTCCAGCGTGGGCACGCCCTCGTCGTCTGTTCTGGTCGAAGCGCGCGGGCCTTCGAGCACAATCTGCTCACCGTCATCGGTCGCCTCTCGACCTGGGCCCGCGGGAGTTCTGCTCGCAGCGGGCGAGGGGGTCTTCTCGTCGCTGTCGCGCAGCGACACGCGCTTCACGGAAAGAGGCGAGCCTGGTCGCGCCAAGAGGGGCGTCTCGGCAGCGACCGCCGCCTTGACCGACGCCGGCGCGCCCTCGAGGTCTGCGAGCACCCCCGCGATCTCTGCCATGGTCTGGAACCGGTTGTCGGCCTGCAGCTCGAGGGCCTTGATGATGAGCGCGTCGAGGCGTGGCGAAATGGCGGGGTTGAAATGCGACGGGGGTTTGACCGGCACCGACTCGAGAAGGCGCTTCATGCACTCGGGAGGGCGCTCGCCCGTGAACATGTCGTACAAGGTCGCCCCGTAGGCGTAGACGTCGGAGCGAAAATCGGTGGGCAGCCCGGCGAGCTGCTCCGGTGGCGAGAAATGGGGCGTTCCCCAGCCCTTGAGGGCGAGGCCCGTGGTGTCGTCCGGCGCGTTGCGCCGCGCAATGCCCATATCGAGCAGCCAGAGGCGCCCCGTCTGATCGATCATGAGGTTGTCCGGCTTGAGATCGCGGTACAGCACGGGAGGCGAGCAGGTGTGCAGGTACTGCACCGCTTCGCAGATCTGGCGCGCCCACGCGAGCCCTTGCGACAGGCCCAGCGCCCCGTCTCTCTGGATGCGATGCCCCAGGGTCTGACCGTCGATGTACATCATCACCAGGAAGAAGCCGTTCTCATCGGCAAAGCAATCGACGATCTTCACGATCGATGGATGCGACAGGCTGGCCAGCAGAACCCCTTCGCGCAGGAACTCCGCGCGCTGCTCAGACCCATTCGTCGGGTCGACATCGCCCACGTTGAGACGCTTCACCGCCAGCGGGTGCGCGAGCACCTTGTGGTGTGCGAGATAGACGGTGCTCATGCCGCCCTTGGCCAGCACCCGATCGATCACGTAGCGCCCCTGGAGGATGGTTCCCTGTTCCACGCCTGCTCGCCCCTACCGCCGCCGCTGTCTCACACGCCGCGAAAGCGCTTCTTCTTGTAGCCGTCGGCGAAGCTGATGTAGCCGTCGAGGGCCTCTCGCGCATGCGGCGAGGGGTCGATGAAGCGAATCCCCGCCCACCATGTCTCACGCTCCCGCGCCATGGTCCATAAGACCTCGCCCCTGACCTCCACGTCGTCAAAGTTGAAATCGTCGAACACGAGCTTGAGCCGAACGACAGATCCGACCTGCAGCTCGCTCGACAGCTGCAGGCGGATCCCGGTGCGGCTCACATCGGTGGTGATGGCCTTGTAGTCGGGGATGTCGGGCGACATCACCTGGAACTGGCGATACGAGCGACGCTCGAGACGCTGATCGAGATGCACGTAGACGTAGTGGGGGGCGTTCTGGGCGTTCGGAAGGCCCTGGTCGCGGATCTGGCAGAGCCACTCGAGCAGGGTCGGCGTCACGTTCTTGAGATGCCCGCGATAGGCGTTCACCGAGCGCCCCGCCTTGCGGGTCTCATCGAGACGCACCTTGATGCCGGTGGAGCGGACGTTCTCGATGGCGGCCGACGTCACGTTCATGTAGAGCCACACGCCGAGGGGCAGGGTGCGACGGGTCTGCAGCGTCACCGTGTCTTCAGAGACGTCGGTGAGGAGCACGTCGACCTCGGGGACGTCTGCCGTCTTCTCGGGTTCGAGCTCGGTGCTCTTCTTTCGGCCAAACCAGAACATGCAGACAACCCTCTCCTCCCCTGGACACGCAACGCGCCTATCTGATTTCGCCGCCCCGTGGGGAATCCTTCGGAGCGGGAGGGCGATGGGCAGCAGGCGTTGCGCATCGCGCGCGCCCTTGTCACGGCTCCTGGGGAAGCGTCACCGTGCGCTTCTCGCGCGTGCGGGGCTCGGTGATCGGGGCGGTGATGTGGGTGAGCACGGGGAAGCACGCCGCGCTGATCTCGGCCCCCACGCGATCTCCGGGCTTCAGCTCCGGATCGGGGCCCCACGACCATGGCATGTCGAACACGCGCCCATCGTCGAGGCGCACCTGCACATAGCGCTCGCGCATGTGGCTCTCGTAGGCCAGCACCGTGGCGCCCTGCGACGAGAGCCGCGGCCGCTCGTACTGCATACCCATGATCACCACGGGCGACAGGGCCACGAGCACCAGGGGAATGGGCGACGACACCAGCCGACCGGTCGCCATGGCGCCCTCGGCCGCCAGGATGATCTGCTGCATCGCCAGAACCATGATGAGCGCCGCGGCCCAGGGGACCATGGCGCAGAGCAGGAGCTGTCGGCCGTAGTAGGCCGCCTCGCCGTGCAGAAAGCCCTGCAGCG
>RGZZ01000392.1 GCA_010028905.1 Pseudomonadota bacterium
CGCCAGCGTGGCACCTTCAGGGACGTGCGGGGCGAGCAGGTCCCAGAAGACCTTGGCCAGGTTCTCGCCAGACGAGATGACGTGGGCGAGCTCGGGGAAGTCGGCGTCGAAGTCGCGATGATCGAAGCGCTCGAAGATCTCGCGTCGCAGGGCCGCGTCGATGGCGCCCAGGTCGACGCTGAAGCCCGTCACGGGGTCGATCTCCCCCCCGCAGGTGGCCTCGACCACGTACTCGTGGCCGTGCCCGTTGGGGTTGTTGCACTTGCCGTACAGCGCGCGGTTCTGCGCCTCGGAGAGCTGGGGGTTGTTCAGCCGATGCGCCATGGAGATCGTGATTCGCCGCCCCAGATAGATCATGGGCCGTAGTACTCCGCGAAGAGCGTCGGATCTTCGTACAGGCGAACGCGGTGCAGGCCCATCCCCTGGGGCAGACGCGGCACGATCTGCCTCCAGATATCCATCACGATGATCTCGGTGGTCGGCACCGCATCTGCGAACGCGGGCACATCGAGGTTCAGGTTCTTGTGATCGTAGCGCCGCATGATCACGTCATCGAGGATCTCGGAGAGCACCTTGAGATCGATGACCATGCCGGTGCTCGCGTCTACCTCTCCGCAGACCGAGACCTCACAGAGATAGTTGTGGCCGTGCCAGTTTGCATACTTGCCAAAGACGCGACGGTTCTCTTCTTCAGAGAGGGCGGCGCTGTACTCGCGGTGGGAGGCGCAGAAGTGCACCTTGCGGGTGAGGATGACGCTCATGGCGCGCGCATTCGGCCTTTGCGCCGCCCACCCCTCCCGCCGAGGGCGTCACCGCGCCGCCACCTCTCCCAGACGCGCGGTGGTCACCCCCTGCTCGGCCGCCACCCGCTCGACCGCTTGCGGATCGGAGGTGATCACGGTCATGCCGATGCCCATGTTCCACACCCGCCGCGCCTCGTCTTCGGTCACGAGGCCCTCGTCGACCAGCCAGCGCATGGGCGCCGGCGCGGGCGGCAGCATTCCCCAGCGCACCCGCAGATGCGAGGGGATCACCCGATGGGTGTTGTGATCGAGCCCGCCGCCGGTGATGTGGGCCGCCGCGGCCACTGAGGCGCGCGGCGCGCCGTTCAGCCCCCCGGTGAGCGCCAGCATGAGCGGGGTGAAGATGAACGATGGGGCCAGGGCGACACGGCCCCAGGTGCGGCCATCAGCGAACGGCGCCTCGACCCAGCCAGGGCCGAAGCGACGCTCGAGCACACGACGCAGCAGCGTGTAGCCGTTCGAGCGGAAGTTGTCGGTGAGCAGCCCGACCACGGCCATGCCAGCCTCGACCCGATGGGGACCGAGAACCCGATCCCGGGCGAGCAGGCCGGTGAGGGCCGCTCCCCACGAGAAATCGATCATCTGATCAGGCAGCTCGGCGATCTCGCCCCCCACGCACGATACGTGCGCCAGACGGCAGGCCTCCTCGAGACCGGTCATGAGCGCCTCTACCTCGCCAACGCTCACATGGCGGGTGTCGAGGGTGTTCACCAGCGCCACCGGCTCAGCACCGGCGCAGACGCAATCGTCGGCCACCATGGCGACGAGATCGTGCCCCAGCGTGCTCAGATCGCCGACGGCTCTCGCCACGAGAGACTTCGACCCCACGCCGTCGGAGTTCATGGCGAGGTAGAAGGGTCCCACGTCGACCAGGCCGGTGAACACGCCATCAAGCCTCAGCGCCGCGCCCACGCGCCCCTCTCGGAACGGGAAGGTGGCGCGGGCGTGCGCGAACGCCGCGGCCGAGGCGCGATCTCCCGCCTCGATGTCGACCCCGGCCTCGCGGTAGTGCAGCGGCTCGGTCATGCGCGACACGCGCTGAGCAGGCGGCCATAGAGCGCGGGGTCTTGCACCGAGAGCACGCGCGCGCCCTGCCACGCGGCACGTCGGCACGCATCCTCAACGCTGCGGTCGTGTGGCTGGGGCGCCTCGACATAGACGATGGGAAAGGCCACCGATTCCTGGAGCCACGGCACATGGCTGCCGATGACAAAGCCCACCAGCGGGCGACCGTCAGCGTCATACGATCGCGCCGCGGCCGGAACGTCTTCGCCCTGAACCGAGGTGCACTCGATGCCGAGGTAGTGCAGTTCGCGGAAGAGGGTGTGCACGAGCCACGCCTCCTCCTCACGCGGGTGTGAGATGCTCTGATGTGGCCGGAAGAGAACCGCGTGCCCCATTCTCGTGTTCATGAACGACTCGGTCTTCTCTGAGACCCAGCGATAGTTGTCGAGCACCGCCGAGAGCGCCTCGGGCGTGCGCTCCTGCAGGTTGCGATAGACCTGCTTGTCCTTCATGGCCTCCTTCTGCCCTCCCGGCCAGATGCGCCAGCTGTCGTTGTCGATGACATCGGCCAGCAGCAGGCGGCCATCGGTGGCGCGGCCGAACTCGACCTTGAAATCGACCAGCACCACGTCGCGCAGCGCCCAGGCGCGCTCGAGAACCTCGAAGGCGCGCAGCGCCTCTTGCTTCACCCGTGCCATGTCACCCGCGTCAAGAAGGCCGCGACGCAAGATCTGGTCTTCATCGATCTGCGGGTCGTGCAGCGCATCGTTCTTCTCGAAGTACTCGATGAGCGGAGGACGAAACCGGGTGCCTTCGGCCACCGAAGGATTGCGCCGCAGGAAAGAGCCCGTGGCGATGCGTCGCACCACGACCTCGATGGGCACCATCGCGGCCCGATGGGCGCGAAACGTCACTGAATCGATCTTGTGCTGGAAGTGCGTGTCGAGCCCGGCCTCGTTGAGCAGATGGAACACGTTGCACGTCGTGGCCGTCGCGAGGGCAGCCTTGCCCGCCAGAACGTCGTGACGGGCCCCATCGCCCGCCGTGATGTCGTCCTTGGTGCGAACGAGCACCACCCCGTCATCGCGGCGATCGGCGTAGATGATCTTGGTCTTGCCCTCGGCGAGACGCTGCAGGTCACGACAGGAATCGGTCGATGTGGTTGCGCGCATGCAAAGTGCCTCCTGACCCCTTCTTTCCCTCGCGCCCCGACCTCCCCTCCCGAAAGGAGGGCGGCGCGCGCGCTCAATGACGAAACGCCCGGATGCCCTGCGTGAACACCATCGACACGCCGCGCTCGCTGAGCAGATCGATGGTCTCCTGATCGCGCACCGAACCGCCCGGCTGCATCACCGAGGCGACCCCCGCGTCCGCCAGCACGGCCGGGCCGTCCGGAAACGGGAAGAACGCGTCAGAGGCCGCCACGGCTCCGCGTGCCCGCTCCCCCGCCTTCTCGACCGCGATGCGACAGGCCGTGAGGCGATCCTGCTGGCCCACGCCGTTGCCCACCAGCATGCCATCGCGCACCAGCGAGACCGCGTTCGAACGGGACGCGCGGCAGATCTGCCAGGCCATCCAGAGATCGCGCCGCTGCGGCGGAGATGGCGCCAGGCGGGTCACCACGGGAAGCGCGTCGATGTCGAGACGGTGGGTGTCCGCGCTCTGCACGAGCATGCCGCCTCGAACCGATCGCATCTCGTCGGCCTCGCTGGGCACCGGGAAGGCCAGCGCCGGATTCACCAGAACGCGCATGTTCTTTCGTGCGGCGAGCAACTGGGCCGCGTCAGCCTCGACCGCGGGGGCGAGCAGCACCTCCACAAAGCGATCTCGTCCGAGCGCCGCGGCGAACGCGGAATCGAGCGGACGGTTCAGGGCCACGATGCCGCCGAACGCCGCAAGGGGATCTCCCGCCCACGCCCGCTCGAACGCCTCCGCCGCCGTTGCGCCGAACGCCGCGCCGCACGGGTTGGTGTGCTTGACGATCACCGCCGCCGGAAAGTCACCCCCGAGGAGCGAGATCGCCATCAAGGCACCATCGGCGTCGAGCAGGTTGTTGTAGCTGAGCGCCTTTCCCTGGACCTGCTCGAAGCGGTGCAGGGCCAGCGGGTCATCGACCTCGGCCGAGACCCAGGCCACGGCGTCCTGCTGCGGGTTCTCGCCATAGCGGAGCGAACGCCCGTCACGCAGATGAAGCCAGCGCTCCGGCGCCGTGCGCAGATAGCTCGCCACCTGCAGATCGGCCTGGGTCAGAAGATCGAAGGCGGCCACGGCAAGCGAGCGACGTGTCGAATCACTCACCGCGCCCCTCTGCAGCTCCTCGAGAACCCCTTCATACTGGGCCGGGTCGGTGAGCACGAGCACCGAGGCGAAGTTCTTGGCTGCTGCGCGCACCATGGTGGGGCCGCCCACGTCGATCTGCTCCACCGCCTCCTCGAGGGTGCAGCCTGGACGTGACACGGCGCTCGCGAACGGGTAGAAGTTGCACACCACCATGTCGATGGGCGTGACACCCAGGCGTCTCGCCTGCTCGACATGCGCGGGGTTGCGCCGATCGTAGAGGATGCCGCCCTCGAGCTGGAACGAGATGGTCTTCATGCGTCCATCGAACGCCTCGGGATTGCCCGTCATCTGGTCAACCGGCACACAGGCGATGCCGGCGTCCTCGAGCGCGCGCGCCGTGCCGCCGGAAGCGATGAGCACCCATCCGAGCGACGCGAGCCCCCGGGCCAGCGCCACCAGGTTCGTCTTGTTCGACACCGAGAGCAGGGCATACCGTGTGTTCTCACTCATGACCGACCTCTTCACTCGGGCCGCGGCCCGTCGCCATCCCGCGTGGGCGTGCTGCGCGAACGCAGCCCCCGGGTGCGCCGCCACGTTCACGCACGACACCGCCGAGCCCTGCCGACCATTGCTCACCTCGACGTCCCCCCCG
>RGZZ01000393.1 GCA_010028905.1 Pseudomonadota bacterium
TCGCCTCCTGAGGGCTTCTCCTGCTCATTCGGGGCCGGGTTCGACGTGGCGCTCTTGTCTTCGGTCATTGTACGGGCTCTCCAGCAAGACGACGTGATGGGTTGTGCTTCCTGAGAACCGCGGGGTTCTCCTTCAGGTGCCCGACGCGGGCCGTCGCGCGCGCTGCGCACAGAGCACGGCGGGTGCGCGGAAGGTCAGGGAGCGATGCTCGGGCTCGCGAGCGGCGGCCATTTGAACGGCGGCGGGGTGAATTGCTTGCCTTGCAGGTCGCTGGGCCCGCCGGGCTGCTGCGGGAACTCTCCGCTCTTCGGGTCGCTCACCGGCAGATGAGGGGGGAGCGGGGCACGTCGGGCCACCTTGCCGTGATAGCCTGTCCAGAGCTCGGCAGTGGCCGAGAAGGGGACGCGCAGCCCCTTGTGGTCGCCGTAGATGCCGGGATCGGTGACGAGGCCGAAAGCCGTGAGCCGTCGACTCGAGGGGGTGAAGGTGAGGTAGCCGGTGACGTTGGCTTCGGCCACGTTCTTGTCCTTGCCGTGCCAGAGCTGGTGCTCGCAGGCGTAGCGACCGCTCAGCAGCACACGCGTCTCGGGGCCTGTCTCGCTCACGCTGCCGCGCAGCGACGACTCGAGAACCGCGCCGGCGAGGTCGAAGTTGGTCGTGGGAGGGCACATGTGACGCACGAGCCTTGCCACCACGTCGGCGGGGATGTCATAGGTCGCCCCTCGCTTTGCTCCTGCGGGCGGCAGCATCGATTCTTCCTGGGCGTGCGACAGCACGCACCAGTCGTCGATGGGGCTCTTGACCCGAATGCTGAAGAGGAGCTTCGACGGCGGTGGAGGAGCGGGAATCGGCGGCACGTCGTAGTTCAATGACGCGACCACGCGCGGTTCCTGGCTCTTCAGGTCGCCGTCGAGCAGGAAGCGGGCGGAGACGTGCAGGGCGATGTCGTCCGGCTCCATGTTCTCGAGCACGCCGGGCACATATCTCGCCAGGGGGGCGCCAGGCGCGTGATGCATGTCGGCAACGACCTGGTTGATGACCTTCTCCACCTTTTCGGCGTGTGCTTCCACGTCCTCGACGTGGAAGCCGGCCACCGGCTCGCCCTCTGGGGAGATGATCCAGAGCTGGGGGCCGCCCCGATAGTTGAAGTCACGGCGCCGCTCATAGAAGCGGGCACGGAGGCGGAGATACCAGTCACGGCTCTCCGGGTCGGTGTTCACGAAATCGACGAAGCACGGAATGAAGTACGCGTTGAGCGTCTCGATGGTCTGGGGTTTCGAGAGGAACACGCCCCTCGAGTCTGCTACGCCGCTTCAGACACGGCCCGTACAGAGGTCGCCGTCGCCGGTGACGACGAACACCGGCCTTCCCGATGCGCGTGCCAGGGGGAAGGCGGTGTTCAGATCGCGCGCCCAGCCGATGTCGCGCACGGCGAGCTCGCTCGACGAGCAACGCACTGCGTCGATCTGCGATCTTACAGCGGCCTGGGTGTGCGTGAACGAGTGCGCGCTCGAGGCGGTTGATCGGAGCAGCGCGAAGGCGAGCAGGTTGGCGAGTACGAGCAGGACGACTCTTCTCACGGTGGGCTCCTCGGATCTCTGCGGTGGAAGGTTCTCGACGTCTCAGCGATGCGCGCCGGCGACATCTCGCCTTCGGGCCAGCCGCGGAGATGCGTCTGGGCCGCGCATTCCGAATCATAGCACAGCAGCAGGGGTTTGAGAAGCAGAGCGTGGCGAGCGTTCGGAGGACATCACCAGGAAGACGTTGAAGCCGGATCGCATGGGCATCGAGGCCAACAGCGGCGCCGCAGCGCCGTCCCCCCCTCCCGCGCAGGACGAAGGCAGCGCCGCTTCCACCACGGGGCGGCGCGCGCGCGCATCCACCACCCCCGCAGCGACCCTCATCATCAATGCCGTGCTGCTCATGGGAGCCATCGTCGCCGTTGCGCTGTGGGGGCAGTCGTGGCTGCGCGACATCTCGCCGACCTGGGTGCGCGCGAACGAATCGTACGAGGGGCTGGCCTCGTTCCCCCCGTCGAATCCTGGGCTTCGGCCCATCCTGGCGTACTTTGCCGTTCAGGCCCTGCTCGGGTTGCTGGTCGCGCTGGCGGCGCTTCAGGTGCTCATGCTTCTGGTTGCGCGCTGGAACGGTCCGCCGTCAGTCGCCTTCATGGCCATCGCGCAGATGCTCGTGGTCATGGCGGGCCTGTTCTACGTCGAATGGGGCATGCAGATACGCATCGGTCCCTTCCGCGGAAGCAACGCCATGTACCCCCATCCGACGCGCCACTGGAGCTTCAATCCCTACGCCGATGCTGCGCGTTACTACAGCGACAGCCATGGCCTCAAGGGCATCGACGACCCGGGGCCCCGGCAGCCCGGGGAGTTTCGCATCCTCTGCCTGGGCGACTCCATCTCCGCGGGCAACGATCTCCCCGAGAAGTACACCTACGAGTTCGTGATGCGGGGCGACCTGCAACGGCGATTTCCGGGGCGCCTCTGGCGGGTGAAGAACGGCGCTGTGAACGGCTACTCGATTCAGCAGAATGTCGCCGTGCTCGAGGAGCTCTACGACATCTGGAAGCCTGATCTCATCGTCGCCGAGTTCACCCACGCGAACGCCGAGATCGTGCAGATGTACGAGGGCGGCGTGATGAAGTATGACGCCTTCAAGTGGCTGCGTCGGCAGCTGTTCAAGAGCGATTTCTACCTCTGGCTGCGCCGCGAGATCAACTACAGCTCGAGCAGCGTCGACGCGGCCGCGGCGCGCAAGGCGCCCGGGGTCGACTGGCAGAACGATCCCAAGGTCATGTACGCGGGGCTCGATCGGCTGTGCGCATTCGTGCGCGCCCACGACACCAAGGTCGTGTTCTACCTGCCGTTCCTGCTCGACCATCGCGGGCAGCACCATCAAGACGTGGTGGGCATGTACGCGGCGGAGCACGGTTACCCCAGCATCGACATCCAGGCCAAATGGGACAATGTGTCCAACATCACCGAACTGCTGCAGGACACCCACCATCCCAACATCCCGGGGTGCGTCATGCAGGCGCGCGATCTCGAAGATGCGCTGGTGCAGCTCAAGCTCATCCCCACGGCGCCCGCGACGGGGAAGTGAGTCAGGGCGCCGCGGTGAGGGTAAAGGCGAAGACCGCCTCGTTGTGACGCGTCCCGTCATTGGAGACGGTGAGGCCGAAGCGAGGGTAGGTCATGTCTTCAAAGGGGACCGGCGCGGCGTGCACAGACCGTGATGGGGGCTCTCCAAGCAGCGCTTCCGTGCGCTGGCGTGCCTGCCCCCGCGACAAGAGGTGCTTGCCGTCCTTCTCGAGCACAGGGCCTTGCACCATGCGGCTCACGTCGCCGTCGAACCACACGCCCACTGAGTTTGCGTCGGTTCGCTGTGCTCCTTGCGTGCCCCCAAGAGCGAAGACGTGCCGCGTGCCTTCTTCTGTCTCGTCGACGCGCACCGCCTGCCCCAGCACACGTTCAATCGCCGGCTTCGTCATGCCGACGCCGACCCCCCCGATGGTGAGCGCGGGAGGGGTCTCGCGGGGGGCGTACCGGCAGAGCAGGCCGATGAACGCGAGCACGAGCAGCAGCCAGAGCAGGTCGGAGCGTTTGCGCATGACGCCATGATACCCGAAGCGCACACATCTGTCACGGGGGGGGCACGGTGAGGGGCATCGGGCGACTTGTCTCCGGGGCTTGAAAGCGTCCTCCGCCAGAGGCTGGACCGAGCCAGCGCAGCGCTCCGGAGGCCAGCTCTCCGTCGAGGGCGCCAGGGGTGTGCCTCAGCGCCGCGGCCTGCTCGAGCGTTTGAATGCCGTGGCGCATGTCGCCTTCAACCACGTCGTGCAGCCCCTCGAAGGTGAGGCGCTGCACGGCGAGCGTGCCCGGGTCTCTTGCCTGGTCGAGGGCCTCGCGGCTCACCCTTCCCTGGTAGTAGCGCAGCAGGATGCCCGGCCATTCCCCGTCGCGGCCCCATTTCGAGGAAGCCGACTCGAGAAAGGTGCCCGCGTCGGCCTGGTCGAGCAGGCGGGAGGCGCACCATCCGATGAGGCCCACGGGCACCGGTCGGCGCGGTGCCGGGAGCGAGAGATAGGCCTGGGCGTGATCACGGGCGTCCTGCAGCCGATGGGTGCACAGGTCGGCGTATACCAGGTGGAAGAGCGCGTCTTCCGAGGTGGGGTCGAGCGTCGCCGCTGTAAGCAGCAGCTGGCGCGCATCCTCGTACTGGTCGAGGCCGAACCGCAACATGCCCACGCGGGCCGTGGCTTCCGCGGAGTCGTCGTAGATCGCCGCCTCCGTCGCATCTGCGAGGGCTTCCTGCGGCCGCATCGACTCCTTGTTCAGCTCTGCCCGCTCGAGCAGGGCATGGTGGTCACACGGGTTCAGCGAGATCGCGCGGTCGAAGTCCGGAAAGGCCTGCTGGCGCACATCCATCGGTTCCTGCACACCGCCTTGCCGGATACGTCCCGCGCACACCCAGACGGCGGAGCTCTGTGGCGTGAGCGCTGCCGCCCGCTCGACGAGCGCGCGCGCGTCTTCACGGGGAAGCGCCACAGCGCGCTCGAGCAGCGCTTGCGCGAGCTGATTGTTGCGGTGGGCGGCGACTCCAGCAGTAGCGGCCAGCAGGACGACGAGCAGATATACGGTCAGACCAGGTGAGGGACGCCAGCGGCGGGTTTTCGGACGTGCGGGTTCGACCACTTCCGGAGTCTTGTGACGTCGCCGCGCCGCA
>RGZZ01000394.1 GCA_010028905.1 Pseudomonadota bacterium
CAGCGTGGTCCTGCGGAGCTCTCAGATTGATGCGGTGCAGGCGACCCTGAGGCTCTCGTCAGTGGGTTGTTGTTTTTGGAGGAGACGGGGAGGCGTTGACGCTCACCCCCTTCCTGTTGTGGGGGCGTGCGCGCAGCCCCGCAGGGGGCGATGTTCTGTGTCTCCGGAACTGCCTTCGCGATTCGGACAGCGATCATTCACATCTCGGCAACATATCGTTCACCGACCTTTTACATCAGAGCAATGACTCGGCAATACGCGCCTGATAGTCTGGCGCAGCCACCACAGGTGTGGTATGATCGGCCTGGTGGTTTCCCCGTCTGGCCCACAAGGAGAAGACGACATGGACGAGCTCATCCAACGCATCGATGGCCACTTTCAAGACATTCACGTCAGTCAGCGTCAATCGATTCGTGAGGTCGAGGGGCTGAAGGAAGTGGTGGGCGACACCCAGTCACACATCACGGGAATGCAGGCCCAGATCGCCATCATGCAGACCAGCATCTCGAAGCTGCAGTCTGAGATGGTCGAGGTTCAGACCGATCTGCGGCGCATGCACGTCGGGGTCGACGGGTTGCAGGTCAGCATGGTCAACACCAACACCGCCATCGTCGAGCTCCGCGGAACCTTCGCGAGCCTGGGTGTCATGCTCAAAGAGCACGCCGGCCGCATCAGCGATCTCGAAGACAAGCAGGCGTCTTGAAGCTCTCGTAGGCCTCTCTGCACAGGCACCCTCGCTCGCGACATCTTACTAACCGTCCAGTAGTAGAGACGATACGAGGTGAGCAAACAGGAGACGAGATCGGTAGCCCGCACAAGCGAGCACCGCAGGCGTACTCTCGGCAGTACGCCGAGGAGCGCAGACGCGGACTGGACGGTTAGTATGGCGCACCCCATGCGTATGCTAGCGAAGGAGGTGTCGTCGCGTGCTTCGTGTTCGGGGTGTCATGCTGGTTCCGCCTGAGAATCGCGCCTATCGTGATTTCTGTGCGCGGCAGAAGCAGTACAATCAGCCACTGGGTCAGCGAACAGGGTTCACGGCCATGCATCGGTTGCCGTACGTGCTCGAGAAGGCCGCGCGCGCCCATCTCGAGCAGTCGGTGCCGCTCATGCCGCAGCGCATCCTCACCTACGAACAGGCCGAGCGTGGACGGTGGCTGCGTCGCTATCGTGAGATCGACGCGGTGGCGGGTGCAGCGGGCCAGCCGACCACGCTGTTCGAGGTCAAGGTGGGGCACGGCAGGTTCGCACGGGCCTTCAAGCAGCTCAAGACGAGTGCGGAGATCCTCGAAGCAGGCGGAAAGGGGGGCCTGGCGCTCGTCGTGGTGTTTGTGCGCTTCGATGATGACGGCGTTCCTCTCGAAGAGCTGCCCGCTGACGTGCGCGTGATCGACGACCTGGTGCAGCTGGCCACGGTATCGAGCAGCGGGCAGCGCCCCCTCTTGCTGCTGTCTGCGCGACAGCTGTGGGAGACCGCAGTGGCGAGCGGTCAGGTTGCCGACGAGGCGTTGTGGAATGAGGCTCGCGCCGAGTACTTCGCGGCCAAGGCGCTCGAGGTCGGTCGCGAGCTGCCGGAGGAGGCACACCCGTTGGTGTGAGGGGTAGGATCGGGGTGCTGACGCCCAATTCGCGTGGGTGTTTGCGGCGCTGACACCCAATCCCCGTGGGGTTATCGGTGTCGACCCCCGTTGTGCGTGGGTGTTGGCGGCGCCGACCCCCAATTCGCGTGGGGTTATCGGTGCCGACCCCCATCGCGCGTGGGTGTTTCTTGTGCCAACCCCCATCGCGCCCGCCCGGCTCAGCGCTTCCGATACACGTTGTCATTGAACGGGGGCTCGAAGGTGCCTGGGTCTGGCGGCACGTGCTTGAACACGGGCTTCTTGGCTTTGGCGCACGCTACGACGGCACGGGTATCGTCGCGGGGCAGGGTCACGGGGGTTCCCAGACGTGCCAGCACACGCGCCACCGTGCGCATGTCTGCAATGGCGTCGCAATAGGTCGACACATCGTTCAGTACGGTGCCCTCTGTGTAGCTGAAGGAGAGGTTGAGCATGCGCGCGATCTCGCCATCGTTGCGCATGGGTACGACCGCGGGCCCCTGGGGGGTGAGGTCGACCTGCTTGAAGCTGTATGCGGCTTCACCAGCGTGGGGAATGTTGGTCTGGGCGGTTTCGGCTTTGAGACGCAGCGCCGCCAGCGAACGCAGGAGCGCCTTCGAATCTGCCTTCGTGAGCAGGGGCGCGTTGCGGGCTCCGCAGGCGCGCAACACCAGCACGAGGCGCCGAGAGGCGCCCACCACCCGCAGCCCTTCACGGGGCGGTGCACACGCAGACAGCGTCTGCTCTTCGTAGTACCAGAGATCCTTGTACGCTGCGAGCGCCTCTAGAATCGGCTGCGGTGAGCGGGCGTCGGCCACGATGAGATGGGGCGACAGGCGCTCGATGGCGACCGTCAGGCGCACGCGGGCTGCGCAGGCTGACGCGAGGGCAACGCGCTCTGCTCGCGGGTCGATGTTGGGAATCTGCAGCGGCCCCCTCCACTTCCCCTCTCTCCAGCCGGACTGTGGGTTGTCGGCAAGCTTCAGGGCGATTCGCTCGTCGACGCAGCTCACGATTCTTCGGCCGCGCAGCGCCAGCTGATGTCGTCGTACCGACGGTCCGCCAAAGCGTCGCCCGAACGTGAAGGTGAGATTGGAGATCGAGAGCTCAGTGGCCGCATCTGCCGCAGTCAGCGCATCGGCCAGGGCCTGTACGCGCTGGGGAGAACGACCGAGCAGGGTCTTCACGAGCGGGTCGGTGGCGGGGGGCAGTGTGATGGGGGCAGGTTGAGCCCCCACGGGGGTCAGCGCGGAGAGCGCGATGAAGAGCAGGGTGCAGAGCCACTGTCTCATTGCCGCACCGCCTGCGGGAGACGCGGGTTGCGGCACGCGGTGTCGAAGTTCGGGTCCGAAGCGTGAAGCCCGCGCTCGTCAGCCGTGAGCTTGAAGTACCAGTACTCGTCACCGACCTGAGGATTGGGATAGAAGGTCGTGGCCTTCACGTGACCCTTTGCGTCGACGTCGTAGCGGGTGGCGTAGTCGACGGTCATGCTGCCGGTTCGGTCGGTCCCCTGGGTGACATGTCCGGTGTAGCACCAGAGAGAGCCGTCATCGTGACGCGCGGCGAATGCGGACAGATCGTTCTTGTTGTCGAGGTGAGCAAAGGGCACGGGTCTGTCGGCCAGCGCACTGACGGCCCGCATCTCGGTCGCAACCGCCTTCTGCGAGGTCGAGCGGGCATCAGAGCCTCCCGCTCGGGCCTCTCCGAGCTGGTCTGGGCTGAGCACGACGGCGGGCTGTGTGTCGATCTGCGTCATCACGTCTGAAGGCTCGAGCGCTTGTTGCGCCGCGGGGGAGAGGTCGACTGAATCTCCCGAAGGGGGCTGCTCGCCCTGCAAAGGTTCAGGCGAGCCCTGTGTGCGGGTGGGCGTGGGGTGAAACGAAGGGCGACCCAGTGCCGTGATCATCGGTGCCATCTCCTCGTGTGTTCGCTGTTCCCCAAGCATAGCCCCGTGATGTTGACGCGACGGTGGTCGGTTGTTTCGGGTTCGTTTCGGCGATGTGAACAAAGGCGGCACAGATGTGAACTTCTTTGGCGCAGATGTTGCCCGTCAGGTGTCAATTGGCTGCGGCTCCGGCTTTAGCCCCCACCGCGCGTGGGTGTTATCGGCGCTCACACCCAATCCGCGCGGGTGTTACAGACCCCGACCCCCATCACGCACGGGTGTTTTTTGCGTGGACTGAGGTTGCACGGAATACGAATCGACCATTTTCGACAAGAATCGCCATGAAGCAGATCATCCTGGCCCTTGTCTTTCTCTCGCTGGCCCTGCAGGCCGTCGCGGGCGACGTCCCCGCCGCGGACACCCGTGCCCTCGACACCTCGAGCGGCATCTTCGTTCCCTCGAACGGCACCCTCGACCTCGCGGGCTCGCGGTACGCCAGGTACGTGGGTGAGGCCGCCGCCGTGGGCGCCAACCTCGTGCCGTGGCCCGGCGCGAAGGTCGCCATCGATGTGGCGGGGGTGGTCGAGGATGCAAGCATCCACGCCGTGGAGCGCGAGACGTTGCGCACCGAGGGCGACCTGCTGCAGGTAGGGAAGGAGGCTGCCCGTCTGCGCGAGATCCGTGCGGAGGGACGCGACCCGAAGCGCGACCCCGAGGGGCAGCGCATCCTGGCGTGGCTCGAGCAGCAGTCACGGCACACCTGGGAGGGGAGGTCGTATCTCAGGGAGAGCCTGCGCGCGCACATGGGATACACCCTCGTGCTCGATGGGACGACCCTGGTGGCGAGCAAGGTGCTGGCGGGCCCCGTCTATCGCCGTCTCTTCAAGGCCAACGGCATGAACATCGCCGTGAACATGCACTGGAACGGCCGCAACCCCCTGTTCGCCCGCTACGATCGCGCCGCGAAGCTGGCCTGGAAGGGGTGGTGGAAAGGCCTGCCCGACGAGGCCCAGAAAGGCGTCGTTGAAGCGGTCTTGAACAAATCGGGGAACGCTTCGCTCATCGCCGCCTTCGGATCGGGCGCCCAGCCGCACTCTACGTCTGCATCGAGGGCGCCCACGCTCTCAATGTCGGCTGGATCGGGGGGCACGCTTACGACGGGGTATGTACCGCTGTCTGCGTTTCCTCGAGCGCCGTTGCCTGTTGTTCCTCTCGCGGCCCCTGCTCCTGCGGCGGCCCCGGCG
>RGZZ01000395.1 GCA_010028905.1 Pseudomonadota bacterium
GCGAGACAGGCCCTTTCAGAGGACGCGCGCCGCGGCGTCTGCGCGCGCGTCAGATCGATGGGCGCAGTCTACTCACAGACGGTGAAATTTCACCGCAACCGACGCAAAATCGCCGTGAAATCCGGTCACACCGCGCTGTGATAGGCGCCGAGCACGCGCACGAAGGGCGCCGTCAGGCGCAAGGCGTCGACAGCGGCGTCATCGACGATGCCCTCGAGGTCGACATAGAACATGTACTGCCACGGCGTGCCGTGAATGGGGCGAGACTCGAGCCGCACCATGTTCAGCCCCGCCTTCGCGATGGCGTCGAGCACGGCCAGGAGGCCGCCGGGGCGGTTCTCGGCACGGAACACCAGGGTGCTCTTGTTCGCGTCTGCGCGGGGCGCGGGGTCGCGGGCGAGCACCATGAAGCGGGTGAAGTTGCTGGGGTTGTCTTCAATCGACTCGGCCAGCGTCTCCATTCGATAGAGGGCCGCCACGTGCGGGCCCGCGATGCCGGCGGCGCGGGCGTCGCCCAGCGCCTTCACGTGGGCCACGCTGCCCGCGGTGTCGTAGACGTTCACCACGCGCCATCCGCGTTTGCGCAGGAAGGCCTCGCACTGACCGGCCGCCTGGGGGTGGGCGTACACCGTGTCGACGTCATCGAGATTCGCACCAGGCTGCCCGATGAGGGTGTGCACGATGCGCAGCTTGAGCTCGCCCACGATGTGCAGATCGTGCTCGAGCAGCAGGTCGTAGTTCTCGTGGATGCTGCCGGTGAGCGAGTTCTCGATGGGCAGCACAGCGTAGGCAGCCTCCCCGCGCGCCACGGCTTCGAACACGCTGCGAAAGCTCGGGTTCGGCAGCAGCGACGCGTCAGGCCCGAAGAACTGGCGCGCCGCCTTCTCGCTGAAGGCGCCGGCCTGGCCCTGGTAGGCCACCGTGTTGGTCGGCGCGGTGAGCGTTTCAGGCGCGGCTGCGGGGGCGTCGGTCTGGGTGGAGTGGGTCGCTGAGGCCTCCGCGTGCGCGCGGCGCGTCGGTCGCGTGGGGCGCGGCAGGTGACGCCCCACCACGGGAGCCACCACCTCGACGTCGCGCAGCAGGCGTTCGAGCATGTGCGGATACAGGCTCTGGGGGCCGTCGCTGAGGGCCACCTCGGGGTTGGGGTGCACCTCGATCATGATGCCGTCGGCGCCCGCCGCCACCGCGGCCATGGCCATGGGGGCCACGTACGGGCGGTGGCCGGTGCCGTGACTCGGATCGACGATGACGGGCAGGTGGGTGAGGGCGCGCAGAACGGGCACGGCCGAGAGGTCGAGGGTGTTGCGGGTGGCGGTCTCGTAGGTGCGGATGCCGCGCTCGCACAGCATGACGTGGGGATTGCCCCCGCTCAAGATGTACTCGGCGGCCATGAGCAGCTCTTCGATGGTGGCCGAGATGCCGCGTTTGAGCAGAACGGGGCGGTCGATCTCTGACACCGCCTTCAGCAGCTCGAAGTTCTGCATGTTGCGTGCGCCGATCTGCACGATGTCGCTGTACTTCGCCACCAGCGGCACGTGCTCGGCCGTCACCACCTCGGTGACGATGGGCATGCCGTGCAGCGCCCGCGCCTCGGCGAGCAGCTGCAGCCCCTCCTCTCCCTTTCCCTGAAACGCATAGGGCGAGGTGCGCGGCTTGAAGGCTCCGCCCCGCAAGATGTGCGCGCCCGCGGCGTGGCAGGCGGCCGCCGCCTCGAGCAGCTGCTCCCGGCTCTCCACTGAGCAGGGCCCCGCCATCACCACGAGCTGAGGGCCTCCGATGGCGTAGCCGCCCACGTTCACCACCGTGGGCTCGGCCTTCCACTCACGGCTGGCCAGCTTGTAGGGGCGAGAGATGCGGGTGCACTCAGCCACGCCGGGCAGGGTCTCGAACTCGCGCGGGTCGAGGCTCACCTTGCCGATGACCGCGATGACCGGGCGCTCGGCGCCCCGCAGCACGCGGGTCTCGAGATGGCGATCGGCGAGGCGCGCGACGACGGCGTCGATCTGGGCTTCGGTGGCCGAGGGTTTCATGACAACGATCATGGATGGCTCATTTCGGGGGGGTGGTGTGTGGGCGTGAGCGCTCGAGGGCGGCTGGCGTCAGTCGAAGTGGCCCCAGCGCTTCTCCTCGAAGTTCCAAACAAAGCGGTAGAACGGGGGGACGACGGTCCAGATCAGCAGGGTGGACTTCTCGCCGGTGATGTACATGAAGCTGCCATACATTCCCCCGATCTTGGCTCGGGGCACTTCGGGAAAGTAACGCGGTACGAGATCGCTGAGTGAACGGGGATACCTCCCGTTTGCGGCACGGTAGTCTTCGCAGGCGGCGATGACCTGCTGGGCGCGCGTCTGTGCCAGCTGGTTGTTGTACGCGTTGAAGCCGAAGGTGGCGACGGGGACGAGCAACCACACCAGGGCGGCAATCGCGGCGATGTTCTTCGGCAAGGTCTTCTGGTAGACCTGAATTGCCACGCTTCCAAGTCCACACAGGGCGCCGATGATCGAGACGAATCCAAGGGGCGACTGCATGACGAAGGCCTCGAACAGGAAGAGTGCCAATGGTGGCGCCAGCTTATTGACCAGCAGGAGCGGTGAGGAAGACGATTGCGTCATGGTGCACCTCGATTGGGGGGGTGTTGACGATGCGCGCAATGCCCCCGACGTCGTCGTTCTTCTGGCCGTCAGAGATGCCCTCCTACCGTCGGGCCAGGCTCCAGAGTCGCACGGTGCCGTCGACGCCGCAGGTGGCCACCGTGCTGCGGCCGTGCAGCATGTCGACGTCGGTGATGGCGCCCGCGTGCCCTTCGAGGCTCATCACTGCCTGCCCGCGCGCGGTGTCGAACAGCGTCACGCGGCCGGTTGGCGCGCCAGCGGCCAGCAGGCGGCCCTCGGCCGAGAACACGCCGCGGGTCCACGCGGCCGTGGTGGCGGGGTCGGGCGTGGAGGGCTCGGGGTCGTTGAGCGTGGTGCGCGCGTGACCATCGGCGCGGTTCACCAGGGTGATGCCGCGGGTGTGCGAGAGCGCAGCGGTGAGGCCATCCGGCGCGAGGGTGAAGGCCTTGGTCTCTGGCGGAACGGTTACGGCCGACAACGGCTCGAGGGTGTCGAGGGCGCGGGTCTCGAGGCGAACCTCTCCCTGGGCCCAGGTCAGGGCCACGAGGCAGTCACGCTTGCTCTCGATGACGAACCGCATGCGCGACACGTCGCCGAGCGGGGCTTCGCGTGTGGTTCGGCCGTCGCGCAGATCGACGATGCGGAATCGCCCATCGCCCGCCACGAGTACGTGGTTGCCGTCGGGCAGGAAGGTGGCGTCGTCGATGGGGCCCACATGCCAGGCGAAGGTCTCGCGAACGTCGGGCAGGGCCCAGCCGCGCAGGTGCTCCGCGGTGCGCGCCACTGCAAGCGAGAGGCGGGGCGAGTACAGCACGTCGGCCACCGCGTCAGGGTTTGCGCCCTGGCCGAGGCGGCGGGGGGCGACGTCGACGCTCCAGAGCGTGAGGCCGCCATCGGGGTGACCCGCGGCAAGCAGATGGCCCCGCGGAGAGAAGCGCACCACGCACGGGGGAGACGGCGACTGGGAGAGGACGCTGGGTGGGGAAGGCACGGGCGAGGATTCGCCCGTGGGGGTGGGGGTCCTTCCCAATCGCCGAGGTCGACGCGATCAGTACCCCTTGGGGTTCGGACCGTACTGGTTGACGCCTGGCTCGCTGTCTCTGACCATGAGCAGCAGGAACCACAGCGAACCGATGAGGGGCACCAGGTTTACCAGCAGGTACCAGCCGCTCTTGCCGACGTCGTGCAGGCGACGTATGGCCACCGCGAAGCCGGGCAGGATCAGCAATAAAGCCAGCAGGCCAGGGAGTCCTGCGAGCGCATTGATGTGGGTCGCGGACGCGGCGAACGCGCAGACCGCCGACACAGCAAACATGACCAGCGCCTGGAACAGCACGAACATCCAGTACTCTCGACGTCGCGAGCGTCCGCCGAAGTTGGTCGCATTCGCCAGCGCCAACATGAACTCGCCCATTTGCGTATCCTCTACTTTCTATGTCTACAATCTGAATGTGATTCAAGATCGGAACGGTACTTCCTGCGGGCACGCGCTGACCAGGCCTGATTCGACAGGGCAGGGGAGAGGGGGGGGCGAAAAGTCTGATGCAAACACGGCACGCGGGAGGAGACGCGATGTTCATCAACGGATGTCGCTATCTGGGGAAGAACGCACAGGGGTTCGACGAGGCGGAGAACGAGATCGATGGCACGGTGCTCATCCTCATCCCTGGGGGGGAGTTCAGGATGGGGGCCGCAGACGATGTGCTCGCGAGGCCTGTTCACAGAGTCTCGATATCTTCCTTCTGGATGGCCAGGACGCCCATCACCAATGCGCAGTATCGTCGGTTTGTCGCGGCCACGGGGCATCAGACCCCGGGCGACTGGGAGGCGTGTGCGCGCAAGTGGGGCGAGGCGTGCCCTGTTGTTGGGGTGACCTGGTTCGACGCCATCGCCTATGCGAAGTGGGCCCAGCTTCGCCTTTCGACTGAGGCAGAGTGGGAGTACGCCGCGCGCGGGGCGTCGGGGCGAACCTACCCGTGGGGCGACGTCTGGGACGCCTCGAAGTGCCGGAACGGTTTGTGCACGCTGAAAGGGGCAGATGGATGGCCGACGCCTGTCGGCGCATATCCCGAAGGAGCGTCTCCGTTCGGATGCCTCGACATGGCGGGCAAC
>RGZZ01000396.1 GCA_010028905.1 Pseudomonadota bacterium
CTCGTTGCGAACCCGTGAATCCGGCGCGCGGAACTGCGTGGGAAAGTCCCAGTAGAGCCAGCGACGGCCGATGCTCCCCGCGGGATAGGTGCGCTCGTACCCGGCGAAGAGAACCCCTCGCGGCGACAGCACGACAGGGTAGATCACAAGCTCTCCCCGTCCGTCGAGAACTGCGTCACGGCTGCGCATGCCCACGCGCCGAACACTCAACGAGCAGTCATCGGTCGCGGGGGTCAGCTCGGTGGGACCTGGACGGGTTCCAGGGAGCACCCAGTCCCGCGAGAGCGGACGGGCCATCAGCGCGTCAGAGAGGGCCAGAATCAAAAGAAGGGCCGCGAGACCTCTCGCCAGCCCGAATCGGGTCATGTCGGCGTGGCGCCCTCTACCGTCGTCGATTCAGCGCCACGGCTGCAACGCCCACAGCCGCCAGAGCCCCGAGGGCGAGCACCGCGGTGCGTACAAGCGTGCCGAACATGAGCGTGAGGGTGATCTTCACCGCGAAGAATGCCGCGACGAAGACCAGGAATGCAACCAGGTAGGTGGCCAGTTTTCGCATGGGAGCCTCCAGACCGTCTGTGCGCCGCGCAGATGCGCGATGCTTTGAGTATACCACGTTCGAGAGAGGGCGCAAAGGGGCATCGGTGACCGGATGCAGAGAATCGTCGGAGGGCACGGGCTCTGGTCAGCGCCCGCCGCTCGTGGGGCCATGCGCGGAAGCGCGCGCTGGGCCGTCGCGCCAGAAAGCGCAGCGCGCGCCTCACGAGCCTCGTCTGACAGCGTTCACAGCGACGCGTGGCCGTCATTCAGCGCCGTTTGCGCGCCCTGGACCCAGGTGCGCCTCGCCGGGTCAGTGCGGCGGGGTGGGGGTTCGCTGGCGGACGTGACGTTTCTCGATGATGACGCCACTCGGGCTGTGCACCTTGGCGTAGCGCTCGCCCACGATGTCGCCCCCTTGCGCGGGGACGGTGTAGCGCTCGCTCTTCTCGACCACCAGGCGCTGCGTGCCATCGGGGAGCACCTCGGTGGTCTCGGAGAAGATGATGCTGCTCGACCCCCTGTGCACGCCCTCGACGTTCACGATTCGCTCGAGGCTGATGCGATCGAAGGTGGTGGGATCGTGGTCGACGTGGGTGAGCGACTGGTTGTAGCCCACATCTTCCCACTCGAGCCTGCCGCCACGGATCTTGTCGACCACGCTGCCTCCCTCGGGAACCAGCAGCGCGTCACGCACGATGGAGACGTGCCCCTCGTGAAGGGTGTGCAGGTTGTCTCTCTCGATAGCCTCTTTGAGATGCGCGTACTCGGCCACCACGGCGACCCCGTCGATCTCTTCGTCGAGACTCTCTTCCCAGCCCGGTGAAGTGCTCATGAACCCTCCTCGCAGCAGCGCTTGCGCGTTGTCATGTTCTGCATCAGTGCTTCACGGGCCCCGCGACGCCGATGACCCCGCAGGCCACACGACGTCCGGCGTTGCCCGCCGGTTGCGACGTCAGGTCGTCGGCGCTGGCGTGCACGATGACCGCGCGTCCGATGACGCTGTCTGCCCCCTCGAGGCTCAGACCCGCGTCGGCCACATCGAGGTGCGCCTTGCCCTCTGCGTCGGCAACCAGGTTGCCCAGGTCACCCGCGTGCCGGTTCGGAGCGGTGGGGCCAGCGTGGTGCATCTTGTGGGGGTTGTAGTGTCCGCCGGCCGCAGACGCATCATCAGACGTGGCGTCACCGAACTCGTGGACGTGAAAGCCGTGCGCCCCAGGCGTGAGCCCCGTGATGTCAGCCACCACGTGGACCTTCCCGTTCTCCTGGATGAACCAGACCGTGCCCGCGACATGGCTGTCCTTGGTGGGGTGCAGCACCGCCACGGCTCTCACCGGATCAGCGGCGCGGGCTGCGGCCGTGACCGCGGCAAGAAGGACGAGCACGCAGATGATCGCTCTCTTCATTGGGGGGGAAACCTCCGTGCAGGAATGCTTTATCGCCGAGGCTTCGGGAAGGAGAACCCGCTCCCCTCTCTGCCTGCCCGGCACGGCAGACCGCCCCCCCCGTCACGCGCCGCGATGCAGGATGCCCGTGAGACACCCCAGCCCACCCGCGGCCCGCAGGTACTGATCGACCCCGACCTCTTCGCAGACCACACCCGCACGAACGAGCGTGGCTCTCACCTCAGGCGCGCCAGCAGGCATGAGAACGTGACGTGGCCGCAGCGTGACGAAGTTCATGGCGCGCCCCCAGCGCGTCTCGTGAGAAGGCTCGAGCGCGATCAGACGGATGCCGCGACGCTCGAGAGCGCCCCGGATGCCTCGGGTCAGACGCTCGGCGTTCACCGCTGCGAGATCGTGATCGATGAGATTCACCACGCCGAGGAGATGCTGCACTCCCTTGGGCAGCGTCACGGCCAGCGCTTCGACCCCCTGCGAGGCGAGCACCCGCCGCACCTGCGCATACCCTTCGCGATTCGTGCGCCGCCCCACGCCGACCAGCACGGTCTTGGCGTCGAGCCAGAGCGCGTCTGCCCCCTCGAAGGTGCCGCTCCCGTGCACCGCGGCCACCACCGGGATCCCCGCAGAGGCCAGGGCCAGCTGGGCATGGCGCTCCTCCCCTGCCCGTTGCTCCGCCCCCATTCGTCCCACGACCGCGCCTGCCGGGGTCATGAGGAACAGGTCACGCATGAACAGGAAGTTCGGAGGGGGAGGGGTTGCGGGTCGGTGCAGGATCACGTGAACCCCGTGGGCGCGCATGCTGGCCGCAATCGCCTCGGTCTCGCGCCGCATCGCGTCGACATCGACGCGCTCGAGCATGAGCCACCGATCGGGCGGCTCCGGGAAGTCGAGCTCAGCGCCTGGCACGGCCAGCATCACGGCGCGTAGCGGCGCGACCTCGGAGGAGACGCCGCATCGGGTCCAGAGACGCCCCTCGCACACCTCGGCCGCATGGCTTGCGACCCGTGGGCGATACCCCTCTCCCCCGTTTGTGGCACGACCGGACAGGGGGTCTTCAGGGCCAGGTCTGCGGATCTTCGCCATATCCCAATCGCTCCATCGTCTCTCGAACCTGGGGCTGACGCAGCACCCGCTCGAGCATGTCGGCCCGCTCGAACCACCGACGCTGTCGCGGAGGAGAGGTGGCCATCACCGGTGGGAGCCCTTCATCGAGAACCCGGCGCAGCCCCGCGTCGAGCGTGATGCCGAGCCATTCACAGAGGCGACGCAGGCAGCTCTCGCGCACGGTCGGCGACCCCACCAGCTCGTCGAACCGAAGGCGCAGGCGGTCGACATCGCGGTGCGCATCGAGAAAGCGCAGCACGGCGTCATGCGCTGACCGCCACTGAAACGCGCAGACGTCGATGAGCGGCTCAGACGTGTGCGCCCGCCACCCGGGAGGGAGGTCATACTTCCACCAGCGGGCGGCCTCATCATCGAGCGCTTCGGCGTACCCTGCGATCTCGAGGCGCCGCTCGAGGCGATGGGCGTGGAACCCGCGATAGCGCCAGCCGTCGACGAGGCCGTTCACGGCGGCCGGCGCGCTTCTCAGCAGATGCAGCACCCGGAACCGCGCGTTCGGGAAGAACGCGCGCAGGAACTCGAGGCGATAGGCGTTGCTCGGCGTCTTCACGATGAGAGGCCGATTCTGGAGATCTTCGAGCGCAGCCAACCGCCAGGGGCGAATGGTCACGAACGGCGGCTCCTCGACGAGCAGCGTGCCCGGCGCGCCGAGCGGCCGCGCCAGCTCGGGGGCCTCGCGCGCCACGACGTCGTCGGCGATGTCGTAGAACCAGGCGTTCAATGCGGGATGCCCAGGGCGGAGCGCCTCGAGGAGACGCACGTGGAATCGCGACACATCGGTGCGGGGATCGACCTCTGCGGCGATCTGGCGTGCAAGTGACGCCACGCGGTCCCGGTCAAAGACCTCCTCCGGCCACTGCAGCCGCAGACGAACCGCGACCTCATCGAAGAAGCGCTCCAGTGCGGGCGCGTCATCGCAGACCACGCCCACGTCACGCGCCAGAAGCCGATCGAGCGCCTCTGCCGAAGCGCCGGCCGCCGATCGCGCGTCGAGGGCGTCGGAGTCGGTGGCGCTCTCCGGATGCGAGAGGCCGCTCAGCACGAAGAAGGGATTGACCTCGGCGCGCAGATGGAGCAGCTGGGGGGTCTGCCGCAGCATCTCGGCGAGCATGCTCGACCCTCCGCGCGAGCTCGACGCCACGATGACAACCTCACGAACATGGTGACGCACCCCATCGGCGAGACCCATAGATGGGGCGGCGCTCGATTCGACGAAGGCTCGCGCGACCTCGATCGCCGCCACGCGGCGCGCATCGGGAGGCTGCGTCGCAGCGCCCTGCTGCAGATCCTCGCGATCTCCTGACATCGCCCACGGGTGCCCGACGCTCACGTCCCCGCATTTCAGAGCAAGGCATGCCGACTCCTGCGCATGTGCACCGGATCACGCAGGCAGAAGCCATCGCGAGCGCGAAGCCTTATCCAACACCCCCCTCGCCCAGGCTCTGTCTGGCCTGGCGGCGGTCACGAGAAGACGACGGGCATGTCATCGAACGGTCCAGACAATCCGTTTTCAAAGCTCTCCATCATCAAGGCGCGTCTGCGCTCCGACGAAGAGGCCTCCGGCCATTCCGTCGGGGGAGAGACGCGCCTTATCGAGCCTCCTGCCGCGGGCCAGTACGTG
>RGZZ01000397.1 GCA_010028905.1 Pseudomonadota bacterium
CGGGTGCGCGAAGAGGTAGGGTTCCAGCTCGAGGAGCGCAAAGGCGGCGACGAAGAGCCTCAGGCCATTGCCGTTGATCTCCGCCCCGGGCCGGAAGATGAGATCATGGCGCGAGACGAGGCCGCCACGATGCTCACCGCATTGCAGGCGCTGAGCGCTGACTGTCAGGCCATTTTACAGCTGCGCTACTTCGGGGAGCTGGCCTATGACGAGATCTGCGCCCGTCTCGACCTCCCTCTCGGCACGGTCTGCTCCCGATTGAAGCGCTGCCTCGAGCGTCTTCGAAAGGTGCTGGCGTCATGACCAATCTGTTCGTCAGACGTGCAACGCTCGTTTGTACATCTCTCGGGAATAGGCGTCGGACTTCCGGCGACGGACTCAACGCGGCGCGGAAGACGCCCTCAGGCAGCCCCTTGCGACCTGTGAACCTGACGTGGAGAGAGAGAGGTGAGCATCCTTGACCTGCCAGAGACCAGAGCTCTCCGATCTCCTCGTTGCCTGGCTCGAGGACGCTCTCTCCAGTGACGATTCGCAGCGGCTGCGCGATCACGTCGCGGCGTGCACCTCCTGTCAGGCCGAGGCTGATGCGCTCTCTCGCCTGATGCCGCGCATCGCTGGCGCCTATGCGGTTCAGCGAACCACGCCGCTTCTCGAGATCTGCCCCACGTCTGATGCGCTTGTCGATCGCGCCGCGGGAACCGCGCCTCCTGAGCGAAGCGCGCGCCTCGAGACGCATCTGACGATCTGCCCGCCATGTCGCGCGCTGGTGGAGGCCTTGCGTCACCAGGAGGGGTCTCCAGAGCCCGTTGCGGCCCTCCCTGTGCCGCAGATGCCGCAGGGACTGCGTGATGCCTTCCGAGCGGCACACCCGTTGGCTGACGCGGCTCCCGCTTCCCAGCGCGGCCAGCGAGGTGGTGGTCGCTGGGGGTTGCAGCGCATCCTCGCGGTGGCCGCCACGTTCGCAATCCTCGTGGGGGTGAGCACGCTCTTCTTCGCTCGGCCGGACATGTTCGGCGCTCGTCCCATTGAGTCTGATGTGATCAGCAGGCCGGTGGAATCGCGTCCTCCGCTGCCGATGCGAACGGGCGAAGCGCTCAAGGGAGTGCCGGCATCCCAGGGGGCCCCCAGGCCTGATAATGCCCTTGCCGAGTCGAGCTATCCCCCGCCGGCGCAGGCGGGCGCTCCCTTGTCCGCTCCGACCGCTGCGCGAGCCGCGAGCACCGATGCGGCGGCTGAGCCGGCGCAGCGTCTCGAGACGAACGACAAGGGGCCGCCATCGCTACATCATGGTGCGAACCAGCCTGCTCCGTCTCGGACGGTGCCGCCCATCCCATCTTCCTCGGGCGGGGGAGTGGCCACCGCGGGGTCGGCGGTCGCTTCCGCGTCAACGGGCGACCGTCAGCCTCTTCCCGTTGCGTCGAAGAAAGACGCGGCCAAGACGATGCGCACGGCCAGCGAATCGAGCGCCGGCGTCTCGAGCTCTGCCGGGTCGAAAAAGGCGGCCAGGGACGCCGCTGCGCAGGGGCGTCTCGACGACGAGGTCGGCGCGGTGCGGCGCGAAGAGGCACACGGGGCGGCTCAATCGTATCAGCGGTCGCGCGAAGCGGTCGAACGAGAGCGTCTGCAGCAGCAGGAACACGTCATGCAGGCAAAGCAGCAGCAGGTGCTGGCGCAGCAGCAGCAGGCATCTGGCGCGCAGGCTTCGCAGCCACCTCCACCATCGGTTGCCGCACGCGTAGATGCGCCGTCTGCAGAGCGAAACGAGGGCGCGTCGGCGCAGCGCGTTCCCCTCAGGTCTGTCGCAACCGCCCCGGGCGGGCCTGCCGCTGGTTCATCTGCCGTTTTCACCGAGTCAAATGGGGCGCGGCCCGCTCCGTCCCCGGCTCCCGCGCCCGCGGCGCCTGCGCAGATCGCTCCCCCGGCGTCTGCGACCGTGCCCCTTCGGCCCATGCAGGGCCCGGGCGGGCCCAGACCTCTTCGGCCGCGGTCGGCGTCGGAGTCAGATACCTACTCGGCGTCGAAGGCCGGGCCCGGGTATTCCGGGGGAGCAGTGGCCAGCGAGGACGCCCCCGTGGCGAACGAGGCCAGGGTCAGTGCTCGCCCTGCGCCCAGTGAGTCATCGCTGCTCTCTCGAGCCCGAGAGGTGGTGGCGCGCGTGATCGGGCGAACCGACGCCCGCGTTCGGGTGTCGGTGCTCCCCACGAGCAAGGGCGCCCTGGTTCGCGTGTTCGTCACATTGCCTGCTGAGGCGGCCGAGCATTCGGCCGCGGTGAGGCGCGAGCTGCTCCGCGCGCTTCCTCTGGAGACAGAGCGAGGAGATCAGGTCACGGTGGTCAGCGAGTGAGGTCTTGAGCCCCCGTCATTGCGTCGCGACGCTCGAGGTGCGTGACGACAGACGTCAGTGCAAGACAGGCCGCCACATTCACGAACAGCCAGATCTGCTGCGCGGCAGCGCTTCCGATTCCACAGACGTCAGCGGTGGGAACAGCCATCTCGTGGGTGAGGAATGCTGCCACGCCGATGGCCAGGCCGATGGAGAACGACCGACCTCGTTGCCAGCTGAAGGTTCCCAGGGCCACCAGCGAAGGGAGCAGCGCGGACCAGAGGAGCGCGTTCGCGTGGGTGGACAGGCCGGTGATGGAGAGATCCCAGTCGGGTAGCGGGGTGGTGAGCAGCGACGGGGAATGGATTCCCAGCCACGGCAGGAAGAAGAGTCCCGCGCCGCCCACGACGATGCCGCCCATCACCCAGAGGTCCACGCGAGGGCGCACGCGAGAGAAGCGGAACATGCCGCCGAGCAGCATCAGCCCCAGCACGAGACGGGCCATGGGGTCTGCGATCTTCGTGCGCGTCGTGGCGAGCCCGATGTCGAGAACGCCAGCGCCGTAGCCCTTCTCGAGGTCGAGCCCTTCCTTGCGCGCCGTCTCCTGGAGCCGCGCGAGAACCGCGCTCGGCTTCGTGATGCCCTGGGCGACGAGGAGCGCTGCGGCTCCCGCAACGTGTGGAGCCGCCATCGACGTTCCCTGGAAGAGGGCGTAGGTCTCCGTCGTGGGATCCATGATGCCGATGGTGTTCTGCAGCACCCCGTCCTTGTAGCCGTCGTCGTTCTGGTCGACGTTCATGTCGCCGCCAGGCGCGGCGATGTCGATGCGCTTCCCGCGGTTCGTGTAGAACGTGAGCTGGTCGTCGAATCGTGTTGCCGACACCGCCACGCACCCTTCGTATCGCGCAGGGTATCCCACGTTCTCCGAGTTGCTGTTTCCAGCGGCGCAGACGATGACAACGCCTTTCTTGTAGGCGTGCTTCACCGCCGATTCGAGAACGGAGGTCGCCATGGGGCCACCGAGGCTCATGTTGATGACCTTGGCGCCGTGGTTCGCCGCAAACCGGATCCCCTCGGCGATGTCGGAGACCTTGCCCGTACCTCGGGCGCTCAGCACCTTGATGGGCATGATCGACACGCCGGGGGCGACGCCCACCACGCCGATGGCGTTGTTCGTCGTCTGCGCGATGGTGCCCGCGACGTGCGTGCCGTGGCCGTGATCGTCATTGGCGTGCTCGCTCTTGCCGACGAAGTCCCAGCCTTTCACGAACGCGGTCTCGGCGAGGTCTTCGACGCGGTGGAAGCGACCGTGGTTCTCGTACGCCACGCCTGTGTCGATCCGCCTTCTCCACGTCGATCTTGTGCATGTGCCACTGGAACTTGTAGAGCGGGTCGTTGGGGCGGGCATTGGGGAGCGTCTGACGGAGGCGGTCGAGGGAGACCGTCTCTTCCGCGTTCCACAGGCCCGTCATGATGTAGTCGGGTTCGGCAGACGCGATGCGCGGATCGCGGCGCAGGGCGGCGATCACCTCGTCGATGCGCGCGGCGCCGACTTCTGCGACCTCGAGACGGGCTTCTCGCGAGAAGGGGCTGTTCTCGTGGAGGTTCACGCCCAGGGAGGCACCGAGCTGCGTGATCTCAGCAGCATCGACCCCCTCGTGGTAGGTCACCACGATGCCAGAAGCCTCGGCCGAGCGTGACGCCGCCGTTGGTTCCAGGTCTGGGGCGGGCGGGCGGTGGGAGGCGGAGCGCCAGGGCACCAGGGTGATCAGTGCGGCAGCGAGGCACAGCAAGATGCAGAGTCGGGTTCTCAAGGCAGACGCCTCCGTGTTCGTGAGCTCGCACCGCACGCGATGCGCGGGCCTCAGCCGACCGAGTGACCGCAGAAGGCGCAGAAGCGGGCGTTGCGCGCAAGTCTTCCGTTGCACGCGCTGCATGTCCTCTCGTGCATCGCGGCGACGTTCGTACCGCATCCGCCGCAGAAGCGGGCGGACTGCGGAAGCGCCAGGGAGCAGACAGGGCACGTCATCACAGGGGGGGCGGCCACGGGGGGCGGCGCCATGGCGACCGGATCACCCGCTGGCATCGCGGCAGGCGCTGAAGGGGCGGGTTCGGCTGCAGGCGGTTGCGCGGAGGGCGGCTCGGAAACGGGGACCTCGACGCCGCAGTGACGGCAGAAGCGCTTGCCTTCGAGAACTGGCAGCCCGCAGGCGGGACACGGTCGTTCTGCCGGTGCGAAGAAAGGCTGCGGCGCCTCGACCACGGGCTCGGGCACTGGCGGCGGCGGCGCCTCGACCACGGGCTCGGGCAGCGGTGGCTGCGGCGCCTCGACCACGGGCTCGGGCACTGGCGGC
>RGZZ01000398.1 GCA_010028905.1 Pseudomonadota bacterium
CCTCGAGCACGAGCGAGACGAGGTGAACCGCCTCGCCGTCGAGACCCGTCGTGCCCATCACGACGCCGAGTCGGCACGCGCGCGTCTCGCCGAGGAGCTCGACGCGCTCGAGCGAACGCGTGACGAGCGCATGTCGCAGGCCCTCGACGAGGCGCGCGCGATGCTCGAGTCGACGCGCGGCGAGATGGCGAGGCTGCTCGCCGAGACGCGCGCACGGCTCGAGTCTGTGATTGCCCGGGAGCAGCGGTTGCAGGAGAATGCTGCAAAGGCGCAGGAAACCCCCGACACACGAAGTCGCGACAGCAATGCCGCGGCCTCGCCTGTCGAGGCCGAGGGCGGTGAGGCTTCGCTCGAGCATCTCGCGGGTGCATCGACGGCAGCGACTGACGCGCTTCGCGCGGTCTCGTCGGCCATCGAAGCGGCTGCGTCTCGCAATGAGGCCTCGCGCCGTCGACGTGCCGCGGAAGCGGCGCCGCGTCCGGCCGAGGAGAGCGTCGGGCTGAGCGTCGGCGATACCGTCTGGGTCGAGCGGATCGGTCAGGAAGCGCGCGTCGACGCCCTCGGGCGCGACGACGTGGTGGTGCGCGCGGGCACGTTGCGCATGACGCTGCCGCTGGCCCAGGTGCGACGCCTGCGGGGGGGAACGAGCCTCCCGTCCGCGGTCGGCGAGGTCGTCGTCAAGACGGCGGGAGGAAGTGGCGGCGCGGAGCGACGGGCGAACGTGTCGACGCGGCTCGACATCCGCGGCATGCGCGCGGAAGATGCGGTGTACGAGGTAGATCGCTATCTCGATGAGGCCTCTCTGGCCCACGTCGAGCAGGCGACCATCGTGCACGGGAAGGGCACGGGTGTACTGCTCAATGTCGTTCAGGAGCGGCTTCGCGCGCATCCGCGCGTCGATGCCTTCCGGCCCGGAGATCCGGGCGAGGGCGGCTGGGGCGTCACGGTGGTGAGAATGCGATGAAGCGCATGGTGGTCATGGGGTTCTCGAACAGCACGGTGTGCTACCCGTCCCGGACAGTCGGTGCTCCGACGGGCGGCGATGGCGCCCGGACCTCTGTCGTTGACGGGTTGCGTCGCTTCCTGCACGAGCACGGCGTGGAGATCGACCAGTACGAGGAGAGCGAGGGAGAGGGGTGCTTCACCGTTGTCCTGGTGGCGCGGCAGACCTCTCCCGAGCCGAGCCTGGCGCTTCTGCGCGAGCGCCTTCGCGCCTATGGCCAGTCTGTGGGCCTCACCATACGCGTACAACGCGAGGACCTCTTCCTCGCCATGCACAGGATCTGAGCGATGTGGCTTTCTTCTGAGGAGATCTTTGAGACCGTCCGCATGATCGAGATGGAGCATCTCGACGTGCGAACCGTGACGCTGGGCGTGAGCCTGCTCGACTGCGCGGGGAGCAGCGACATCGAGCGGGTGGCCACCATGTGCTACGACAAGATCGTGCGCGTGGCGGGGGCGTTGAAGCAGGTGGTGGAAGAGGTGTCCGACGAGTTCGGCATCCCCATCGTGAACAAGCGCATCTCGGTCACGCCTGCCGCATATGTTGCCGCGGCAACCACCGCCAGTGACTACACGCCGCTGGCCCGTGCCCTCGACCGGGCTGCCGAGACCGTGGGGGTCGATTTCCTCGGTGGATTCTCTGCCCTGGTTCACAAGGGCATGAAGCGATGCGACGAGGTGTTCCTCGACTCCGTGCCCAGCGCCCTCGCGGCCACCTCGAGGGTGTGCGCGTCGGTGAACGTCGCCTCGACGCGGGCAGGCATCAACATGGATGCCATCGAGCGCATGGGGCACATCATCCGCGAGGCGGCGTGGGCCTCCGCCGATCGCGGCGGCATCCACTGCAGCCGCCTCGTCACCTTCTCAAACGTGCCTGAGGACAACCCTTTCATGGCGGGCGCCATGCACGGCATCGGAGAGTCGGAGGCCGTCATCAACGTGGGGGTGAGCGGCCCGGGCGTCGTTCGCTCGGCGCTGGCCCGTCTTGACCCGACCGCCGACCTCGGCGAGGTGGCCGAGATGATCAAGCGCACCTCGTTCAAGATCACGCGCACGGGGGAGCTGGTGGGGCGCGAGGTGTCTCGTCGTCTCGGCGTTCGCTTCGGCATCGTCGATCTCTCGCTGGCGCCGACACCCGCGCGAGGAGACAGTGTGGCCGAGATCCTCGAGTCGATGGGGCTCGAGCGCTGCGGAACCCACGGCAGCACCGCGGCACTGGCGCTGCTCAACGACGCGGTCAAGAAGGGGGGCGCCATGGCGTCGTCCTATGTGGGCGGCTTGAGCGGAGCGTTCATCCCCGTGAGCGAGGACGCCGCCATGGTCGACGCCGCGGCGGTGGGGGCGCTGTCGCTCGACAAGCTCGAGGCGATGACGGCGGTCTGCTCGGTGGGTCTCGACATGGTGGCCGTGCCCGGTGATGTGCCGGCCGAGACCTTGTCGGCCATCATCGCAGACGAGATGGCCATCGGCGTCATCAACTCGAAGACGACCGGCGTGCGCATCATCCCGGTTCCGCACAAGCGGGCGGGTGATCGCGTGCCCTATGGCGGTCTGCTCGGAGAGGTCATCGTGATGCCGGTGAACCCGTTCTCGTCAGTCGGATTCGTGCAGCGCCGCGGCCGCATCCCCGCGCCCATCCAGAGCCTCACGAACTGACCCATGGGAAGTCGTGGGCGCGCGCCGCGCCGTCTCGATGCCGCCGCCACCCGCGCGTTCCTTGCGAGCAAGCCTGGCTGGGCCATCCTCACCACCATCGGCGCAGATGGCTATCCGCACAGTGTTGCGCTCGGGTACTTCCTCGTGGAAGACGACATCGTTCTGGGGACCATGGCGAACACGCGCAAGCTGCGCAACATCGCCGGGAATCCGAAGGTCTGTGTTCTGGTGGAGACGTCGCACGAAAGCGTTCTCACCGCAGTGATGGTGCAGGGAGATGCAGAGGTGGTGAGCGACGACGCGGCGCGTCTTGCCCTTGCGCGAGAGGCGGCGCGGCAGCGGGGGGTTGAAGAGGCGCAGCTGCCGCAGCAGCCGCGTCCGGGCAGCGCGTACGTGCGGGTCCGCCCGCGGCGCACCATCACCTGGCACTACGCGTAGACGGCGTTGTCACGGGCCCTGGTCGGTTCGGTGGGGCGCCTGACAGCGACGGAAATGAAGAAGGCGGGTCGTCTGACCCGCCTTCGGGGTTATCGAGATCCTCGTTCCCTCACTCTCAGGCGTCTGCCGCTTCGCCCGTGCGGTGGGCGGCTCGTTCGCCTGTCAGCATACGTCCTGCTCTCTTCTTCGGACTTCATCTGCCGTTTGCAGGCACGACCTCTACGGTCGGTTCACTGGGTACCATTCGACTCGCGGCGATCTCGACGCGCGCAAGCCGTTCCTCTGCCGAAGTTATACCACCGTTCGGCGGGCTTGTCTAGATGTCCGGCAACAAATTTTTCATGGTTTGGCAACATCGGTTACATCCTGGTAACATCTTGCCTGCCGTCCAGGTGGCTCTCAGGGCTCCGTCGCCAAGGGGGTGCCGGGGGAAGAGGAGAGGGCTGCAGGCAGGGGAGCCCGCACCTTCACCTCGACCTCGAGATCATGGTGCTTCACCTCCGAGGTGCTCGCCAGGTGGGCCTGGCGCGCCTCTGCCAGGAGCTGCTCGGTGAACGAGCGCACGCGGTTGGCGTCTTCGGCGGTGTTGCACGCGATGATCACGTGGGCGGAGATCTCTGTCTGCGAGAGGATGTCGATATCCCATCCGATGCGTCGCACGGCTGCAGAGGCCACCTTCACGAAGGCCGGGTTGAAGAGCACGTGCCCCTCACGGGGATCCTGTGCCGCCGCCATGGCCTCGAGGAAGCGATGGATCTGCCCGTGGTCGCCCATCACCACCCCGAGCAGGTCCTGGCGGCCGTCGAGCCGTGTGTACATCGACGCCATGGCGCTGCGCCCGCCGAAGGTGCCAGACTGGCTGCCGAGCCGCTCGATGGCGAGCTTCACCCCATCGATGCGGGACGAGAAGATGAACGTGCTCGCGACGTGTCCCACCGCGGTGATGTCGTCGGGATGTCGTGGGGGGATGATCAGGATCTCGGCGCCTCTGTAGGTCTCGAGGCGTGTACCCGGCTCGTTCACCGACTCGACGCTGCGGAACATGACCTCGGAGAGCCCCTTGAAGTGGCCGAAGCTGACCACAGCCGTGGGGACGACGGTGTCGCGCTTCTGGCCGGCTTCTGGGGAGGGCGCGGGCGCCGCTTCGCCGCGTGCCGCGGGGCTGGCGTCGGTCGCCGGGGACGCGGGCAGCACGTCGTAGGTCACCACCACCTGCATGGGGAGAAAGGCCCGCACCTGGTGAGGGGCGATCTTCTCGATGGTCTTCTTCACGGCCATGGGCAGGGTGCTCTGCTCCACGTAGGTGGTGCGCAGCTGCTGAACGGCGTGGTTCATCAGGGCGTTCACGCCGGGGTCGTCGCTGCTGAGGTGCGCGAACGAGAACGCCACCGTCTGCGGGCCCACGAGGCTTTCAGGAAGGGGGAGCCGCGCATCGGCCAGGAGCCACGACAGAAACGAGCCCATGCAGATCACGACGAGAACCGTCAGTCCGAGGCAGCTCAGTCCGCAGCCCCCTCGGCCGAGACAGCCCGTGCGGCTGGCCTGACGGGTGGGGGGCAGTGCGCCCTG
>RGZZ01000399.1 GCA_010028905.1 Pseudomonadota bacterium
CCTCCCGCGCCCACCGCTGGCCCTGCATTGCTCCACCTCGTGGAGACGCCGCCCACGGGGCAGGCCACCAACGCGTTCGTGTCGCAGCTCGCAACGCAGCTCTCACTCGATGGTCCGCGCGCCGAGGTCGCAGCCCGACTCGCCTTGAGTGCGGGCGTCGACCCGTCTGACAAGGTGAAGGGCCCCATGCTGGCCACCTACGCCGACCTCACCGTCAAGACCGCCTCACTGGGGCTGGCCCCGGACAGCCTGCAGATGCGACTGCTCGATAAGGTGCTGGTTGCGAACCTGCGCGACGAGCAAGCCGCGGCCAATGCCACCCACGTCTGGAACGTGGGCGACGGCGCCCTCGAGATCGGAAAGCTGCTGAATCAGGGAGGAGCGGCCCTCTCCCCGCAAGAGCTGGGGAACCGGGTGGTGGCGGCCATGCTGCACGACCCACCGAACAAGAAGCCGGTGGGCCCCTCGTTCTTGCTGCACAACAAGTTCGCCGCCAACCGAATCGACGACATCTTTGCCGAAGCCCGTGAAAGCACGCCTTCACACGATCGCGACGCCCTCGACAGACTGCAGGCCATGGCGCGACGACGCGCCCTCGATCATCACGTGGCGCCCGCATGGATGGCCTTCACCACTGTGGGTGAGGCGGCGAAGTCGCTCCCCTCACTGAAGGCCGCGACGGCCGGCCTCGACGAGAGCGAGCGGCGCGCACGCCTCGATGCGCTGAACGGCGTGATGCTCGACACCATCCTGGTGAAAGGCTCGAATCCAGCGGTGGGCCTGCCAACCCCTGAGCAGCTGCATGAATCCCTGCACGCAAAAGGGATCCCCGTCACCCACGAAGAGGCGTCAACCCTCACCAGCCTGAGCGAAAAGCTGCTCGACCCCATCCATGCCGATCAGCACCCACCCGACGCCGAACACCCCACGTATCGGGTGAAGTTCAGCGCCGCAGAGCAGGCGTTGCTCGACGGCATCAACGCCAGCTATCGCGCCGAAGCCCTGAGCCAGGGAGTGATTCCGGAAGGCGTGGGTCATCACTTCGACTGGTACACCCCGCCGAACACGAGCCAGTTCCCCCTGGCGCGCGCCGAGCTCGACGCCGCGTTGCACATGATCGCCGCCGACGGTCTGGCGAACTACGCAAAGGCCGACGCCTTCCTGGTCAAAGCGCCCGATGGCTCTGCCACCCCTGGCAAGTTCCTCGGGTTCTACCCGACGCAAGGGCCCGAGGTGGCCTACCTCTCCGCCCAGAGCAACAAGCCGGGTGGCAGCTACTACAGCTATCGCTCGTTCCTCACCGAGATGCCGGCCGTGGCCGATGTTGCGGCGCGCGAGCACGACCGCACCGCAGGCCTGGTTGGGCAGACCCTTGAGGGGCTGAAGACGCAGTTCAAAGGCGGATATCTCTCCCTCGACCCGAAGTCGAGCTTCGAGCCATGGCGTGAGGCTCCGCTCGAGGGAACCCCCCAGCAGCGCCGTGACGCCTGGACGCTGGCCAACCTCGACGCCGTGCTTCCCCAGGCCAACGGCTGGCGCGCCGTCCAAGGCCTGGAGTCGTTGACCGCCGAAGCGGTGCGCGCCGACAGCGCGCTCCTCACGAAAGCGATCACGGGCTACCAGTCTGCCTACCAGTCGGCCTTCGCCACCCGCCTCAACGAGCTCGACGCCACCACTCCAGGCATCGGAGCGCATCCGAAGTGACACACGAGCTTCTCCAGACCGAGCTGCAGGAGCCCGAGAGCGGTCGGTGGGTGCGTGTCGACCTCACCCTCGATCAAGACCGCATCGCACGAGGCGTGGCCGAGACCTCTTCCCTTCCACTGCTCGAGGAGACCGTTCGGGCCGTTCTCGACGCCTGTCGAGGCCGGCGCCGCGCGGATGTCATCGACCTGACGCCAGGTCAGCTGCACGAGGCGCTGAGCGATGCGCGCCTGCGCGATGACGATGTGGCCTTTGCCCTGCGCGCGGTCCAGCAGGCCCTGCTCGAACGAACCCATTGAGCCACACTGAAATCTGCGCGTGATTCCTTGCCGGATCAACGCCGCACCAGACCAGAAAGTTAACAGCGGTTACATCGACACACCTCCCTCACGCTCTGGTCGAATCGACCTGCAAGCGCGCGGCACAGCGGCGCCCCCCCCTCCGCGGGACCCCGCAGATCGGAGGGCGCGCGTGACACGCGCGCGTCTGCTCACCCCGCGAGAGATGCTGCGCCCCCGTCACACCACGCGCACCTCGACGACCACGTCGAGCTGAGCGAAGACGCGCTCTCTGCGCAGCACGAGCCCGAGCTACAGCCGAGAGGCCTGGCGACCCCCGGCGGCAACGACCTCGGCGCCCTCCCCCCACTGGGCTCGAATCCCAGCCCCGCCGAGCTGAAGGCCTTTGTCTCGAAGACCTACGATCAGTTCCCCCCGTTCAAGCAGGTCTATGAGGGCCGCCTGGGTCTCAACAAGAACCAGGCGCTGGCGTTCATGTACGCCGACATGTCGCGCGAGTCGGCCAAGGACAGCCGCTGGCAGATGGACCTCGAGACGGGAGATGGGTCGTCACGGTCATGGGGACCTTTCCAGGCCGCGGTCACCAACTTCCGCGGAGGAGGCTACGACGCCAGCATCCCGAACCGGCTGGGCCTTCCCACCCCTGACATCAGCCAGTTCAAGAATCCCGCCGTCTCGACCTACGCGGGCATGAAGCGCCTGGCCGAAGGCACCGCGCGTGCGCACGAAGAGATCGGCCCGGGACATCCGCCCAAGGACTTCCTGCTGGGCTCGCTGGCCGACCACAACACCGGCTGGGTGAGCTCATGGAAGATTCCCGACTGGCAGAAAGGCTACGGCAACGAGGTGCTCCGCCTCATGAGCGGCTATCTCGAGAAGGGCCATCTCACCGACAACAAGGCCTACTGGACGGGAGAGCCGCTGTGACGACGGCTCTCCTCCCGATTCTGTCGCATCAATCACAGAAAGCCGATGCGAACGTGGCCCATTGATCAGTCTTCTTCACGTTCTGTGAAGATCAGGCCAGTACTCGTCAGAGAAAGCGAGGCCGCACCACCACCGAGACCGGTGCGAAGCGCTTGCCGACCCGCAGCGATATGCGTGCGGGATCGTTGACCGCCCCCCCATCGACGCCGCTCGCATCGAGCTGGAGCCCGTACAGGCGATCCCCCTTCCCCGTGAGCACGACACGCACGCGCCCTCCCGCGGGCGTCTGGGCAAGGTAGACATAGCGATCACGGCCCTGCGGCTGCAACCCTCCACCTGGCACCTCAAAGGTGAGCCCGCTCACCCCAACGATGAACGGCGTGCTGGGGACATCGATGACATCACGAACGGCAAACGCTCCCTCGAGCCCGAGGTTCCCTCCTCTCCGCTGCACAGTGAGGGACGAGACCGACAGCAGCACCGAGGGCACGAGATCAATGCGACCTGCCTGATCGAGAAAGGCGCCGCTTGTGATGGGCCGCGCGGAGCCGTCAGGGAAGAAGCGGGAGAGCGTGACCTGGTCGTGCCCCACCACGGTTCCATCGGTATCTGCCGCGATGCTGTTCACAGCCCACAGGTTGCGATTGATGATCTGGGGGGTCGTCGAACCCGGCGCAAGCGTGAACAGAAAACCGTCAAAGACGTCTGCAACGAGCAGATTGCCTTCAGCATCGACGTCGACATCGCCCGGGTCGGGAATGTACGGCAGCTGCAGCACGTCGCCGGTACGCGCATCGACGGCAATGACCTGATTGACGCGACCACCCACCGCGAAGATGCGATTCTGCAGCAGCGCCGAGGCGATAGCGTAGGGCTGGTAGTACGGGAGCGTCGCTACGGTTGCAACCGCACCCGAGCGCACGTCGACCCGGACGATGGCCCCGTCACCACACGCCGCCACGATCACCTCGGCCGATTCGAACGCCATGTCGAGGGCACCCCCGTGAGACGCGAGATCTGCGACGGGCGTAACCAGGCCTGTCGCCGGATCGAAGCGCGAGATGCGCTGCTGCGTGGCTCCAGAGACATAGACGCAACCGTCTTCACCGTAGGCGACCGAGGTTGGAGACAGTGCACTCACGATCACGCGGCGACTGCCGGTGAACGGATCGATGGCGCTGACATCGCGTCCCCCCACGCGGGGCGCGAGAATCGTTCCCGGAGGGAGAATGCGCCACGATGCCGGCACCCCCATCGAACCCGCGACCACGGCCGGCGCTTGCGATGGCACCTCCGCGGAAGGCGGCGATTTGGCTGCGGCACGAGCCGCCGCGGGAACACCCTCGAGCGACTGGGCTGACGAGGGCGTTGACCCCGTCAAGCCTGTCGAGGTGCCACTGCCGCATCCCGCGAGGAGTGCCCCGAACAAGAGCAACGCAGAAACCCCGCTCGAGAGCGATCGCTTGATACGAGAAAGACGGCAGAAGGTCTGGGCAGAGCGGCACATGGGTGTCGTCTCCTATCTGAGCTGTGCGGGCGAGGGCTCGCCTTGCAGACCCGCATCAACGCCCCAAAGGCGTACCTTCCTGTGCTTCCCGTTTCTGCCTTGGCTGTCACAGAACACCGGGCCAACGCGGCCGGTGCTACCGCAGGTCACGTCGTTCTGCAGCGCTGCGCCCAGAACACCCCTTCGCGCAGGCGAGGCAGGCGCTGCTCGACCAG
>RGZZ01000400.1 GCA_010028905.1 Pseudomonadota bacterium
GGTCGCGGGAACGCTCCTCTACTGCGCGCCGGAACAGTCCGGGATTCTGCGGCGGCCGGTCGATGGGAGGGCTGACCTGTACGCGCTCGGAGCCGTTCTGTACGAGTGCGCCACAGGAGCCCCACCGTTCGCCGCGTCCGACGCCGCCGAGGTGGCGCGCAGACACGCCTTCGAGCCTCTCCCCCCCGTGTATCAACCCCGGCTTGCCATCACCCGCGCCATGGGACAGATCATCGAGCGCCTGCTGGCCAAGGATCCAGACGATCGCTATCGCTCCGGCCTCGGCCTGATCGCCGACCTCACGCGCATCGACGCGCTGAACGCGCAGCTCGAGCGCGGAGAGAGCGTCACCCTCGACAGCCTCGAGATCAAAGACGAGCGCGCCCCCTTTCCCCTGGTAGGGCGTGATACTGACCTCGGACTGCTGGAGTCGCGACTGCTCGAGGTCCGTCGCGGCGGGGCGCACAACGCGGTGGTCATGGGAGAGCTGGGCGTGGGAAAGACCCGCCTGCTCGAGGGGCTGATCGAACGCGCGAAATCCCACGGGATGCAGACCCTCATCGCCCGCTGCCAGGGCGACAGCCGCATCCCCCTGCGGCCCCTGCGAGACGCCCTCGAGCACTGGGCAGACCCACGCGCCTGGAGCGCCGCTGAGACCTGGCGTCTGGCCGTAGACGCCTTTCGACAGGCCGCCAGCGAAGGGGGGCCCTCGATGCGCGTGCTCTCGCCCGCCATCGCCC
Organism: Pseudomonadota bacterium; assembly: GCA_010028905.1. Lineage (NCBI taxonomy): Bacteria > Pseudomonadati > Pseudomonadota > Pseudomonadota bacterium. Next base: position 741 of record RGZZ01000400.1, read on the forward strand.
GCATCCTCGGCGACGCTTCAGACACACCGCCCAACGCACCATCAGCCGAGCAGTTCATGGCTGCCCTCGCGGCAACCCTCGCCCGACTGGCCGAGCTCCTGGGCGGCCTGCTCATCGTCGTCGACGACGCGCAGAACCTCGACGACCCGAGCCTGCGCGTCCTGGCCCATCTGATAGAGCAGCATCCTGGCGCGCCGGTGCTCATCGCCAGCACCTTCCGCAGCGACGCGGAGGGAACCCAGGCCCTGGTCCACCTCGAGCGGGAGATGGGAACCCCCCCGAACACCATCGTCACCCTCGGGGTGCTGCCGCCCCAGAGCATCATCGCCCTGGCCACCCACGTCCTGCGGCGCCCCCTCAGAGCCTCCCTGGCGAACACCCTCGAAGCCTGCAGCCAGGGCAACCCCTACACGCTCCTCGAGTACATCAGGGCCCTGCTCGATGAAGGCATCCTGCGACCGACCTGGTCCGGCTGGGAGGTGTACGCGGAAGAACTCGACGGTCTCCACCTCCCCACCAACGTCCTCGAGCTGCTGACCCAGCGCGTGGCAGCGCTCGACACGCAGACGCGGGACATCCTGCGCATCGCTTCGCTGCTCGGCCCGAACCTCACCCTCGACCGCCTGACCCGTTGCTGGCGCCGCGGCCCCGAACGCGCGGTCGACCCGCAGCGACCGATCGACGTCGCCGACAAGGACTGTGCCGCCGCCATCGCCTCGGGCCTCTCGTGCCACCTGCTCACCCGCGCGGACAAGGGAGACGTTCGCTTCGTGCACGGCCACGCCGCGAAGGCCCTGCTCACAGACACCGACGAAGCGGGGCTGCGCGCGCTGCATCAGCGCATCGCCGAGACCCTCGACGCGGAGCAGGAGCACGCCGACGATACCGTCTTCAGCCTGGCAAGGCACTATGCCCTGGGCGAGACCACGCGTACCCCGAAACGCGTGTTCGAGACGAGCTGGGCCGCTGGCGTACGCGCCCTGTCTGTGTTCGCCGCAGAAGAGGCCTATCGCCATCTCGACAGCGCACTCCGCTTCGCCCAGCAAACCGGGCTCCCGGTCACGGCTGACCACGAAGAGAAGCTCGGACTGGCCTGCGCCATGGTGAAGCGACCGGTGGAGGCGCGAACCCACTACGAGAACGCACGCCGTCTGGCCGCAACGAAGCTGCAGCGCGCGCGTCTGGGCTCGCTCATCGGGCGCGTGCACCTCGATGCCCTCGAGATGCGCAACGTGCGGCGCATCGCGAGAGAGGTGCTCGTCGAGCTCGATGCACCGCTGCTGGCGGAACGATGGAAGGCGATTCCCGTCATCGGCTGGCTTGCGCTCGCGGCCTCCCTCAGCGACTTCGACAGCCCTCCACCTGCCACGCCCCCCACTTTGGAGGAACGAACCCGCTGGAGGGTGCTCACCAATCTCTACAACATGCAGGCGGGAGTCGAGTACTTTGCGATGAACCCGCTTGGCTCGGTGCAGAGCACCCTGCGGGCCATCGCGGCCGCGCGCCGCGCCGGGCCGAGCTATGACAGTGCGGTCGCCCTCGGGCACCTGGCGGTGGCGCAGACGATCGTGGGACTCTGGAGCACAGCCCGCAGGACGATGGAGGTAGGCACGACGCTCGCGACGCGACTGGGCGATCCGGTGGCCCTGGCCCACTGCCGCATCTTCTCCGCCCTTGTCACCGACTTCACCGGCGCGCCCGTCGTGGCCGCCCGTCAGATGGCACGACATGTCGAAGAGCAGGGCAACTGGGTCGAGGTCAAGGACTACCTCATCGCCATCGTCACGCTGTCTTGGAACCTCATGATGCGCGGTTACGTGGCCGAAGCCCTGAACTGGACAGAGCGCGGCTTTCGGGAGTGTCGACGCAACGCGTCATCTGCCGAGAGCGTACAGGTCACCCTGCTGCTGCAGTCGTACCGCGTCTCGCTGCTGGCCTGCTGCGGTCGCTTGAGCGAGGCTGTGGCCATCCTCCCCGAGCTACGGGCCCAGGTGGCGGAATCGGAGGCCGGGGCTTTCTTCAGCGCAAGCCTCCTGGGCCATCTGCTGATCTTCCATCTCGAGCAGAACGAGCTCGGCCCTCCACTCGAAGACGCCGTCCGCGAGTTCGAGGCCCTCGGCCAGAACCCGTCGAGAGCCACGCTGCACAACAGCCACTTCTACATCATCGTCGCCTACGCGCGCCTGGCGCAGCTGTCGACCGCGGTGGGCGCGGAGCGGACCCTGCGAGGCAAGCAGACCCGCGACGCTCTCCGCACCCTGCGCAAGGTACCCGATCACCCAACCCTGAAGGCCCACGCCACGGTCATCGAGGCGGCTCTGTGCATGGCGGAGGGGCAGACGAAACGCGCCCTGACCCTTCTCTCCGCAGCCGAAGATCAGGGGCGCGAGATCGACAGCCCCTGGGTGGCCTTCGAGATCGCGCGCCTGCGCGCCCTGCATCTCCTCGAACGCGGAAATCCGAGCGCGGCCCAGCGAGAAGCCCGTATGGCCCTGATGCTCGCCCAGCAGCATGGGTGGGTGATGCGAGCACGGGCCCTTCGAACGCGCTTCCACCTGGCCGACACCTATCACGAAGGCACGTCCGCGACACGCTCCACCGCACGCGCCGGGAGCTCGAGCACGGAGCAGCTGAAGCTCGAGCGGCAGCTCGATGCCCTCATGCAGCTGGGACTGGCCTCGGTGAAGGTGACCGACCCGGAGCAGCAGGCCAGCGTGGCACTCGACGAGATCGTGCGCCTCCTGGGCGCGGAGCGCGCGTCCCTCTTCCTCTTCGAAGAGGAGAGCGAGACCCTGCGGCTCGTCGCCACGCGCGGAACAGGAGCGGCCGACACGCTGCGCCTCTCCGCCTACAGCAGCAAAGTCGTCAACGAGGTGTGGGACAGCGGTCTCCCCGTTGTGGTGAGTGGCTCTGAAGACGCCGAGATCCTCGGATCGGTGAGCGCCATCATGTACGATCTGCGAAGCATCATGGCCGCTCCACTGCGCGTGCGCGATCTCACCATCGGCGTTCTCTATCTTGATACCCGGATCGCTCGGGGGATGTTCACCCGTCAGGACATCGACATCCTGGTTGTCATGGCCAACCACATCGCCATCACCCTCGAGACCGCTCGTGCCGCGCGCCTCGAGGCGGAGATCGCCACTGAGCAGGAGCAGCGGCTGCTGGCCGAGCGCATGCGCGCCTCAACCGCCTCGATGGCGTCAAGCCTCGACCTCTCCGACGTCCTCCGGCGCCTCATGGAGGGCGCGTCCACCCTGGTCTCGTTCGAACGAGCGGTGGCGGCTCTCTGGAACGGCGAGCGCTTCGAGGGCTCGAGCGCGCTCGGCTTCAACGAGCACGAGCCCAGCCCAGGCTGGCACCACACCCCCGTGGAAGGCGACGTGCTGCACCGCCTGGCCGTCGAGCGCAAGCCCATCATGGTGGTCGACCCCAGCGCTGACAGCCAGATGCCCACGCTGGGGGGGTGGAAGCCCCTCGGCACCTGGCTGGGCGTTCCCATCGCTGCCCGCGAGCAGCTGGTCGGCCTGCTCTGCCTTGAAGCCTCTCCCGCGCGCACGTTCGATGAGCGCTCGGCGGCCGTGGTCTTCACGCTGGCCAGCCAGGCCGGCGTGGCAGTGGAGAACGCGCGGCTCTTCGCCGAGGTGCAACGGCTCGCCACCACCGACGCGCTCACCGGGCTGTTCAACCGGCGCCACTTCTTCGCCACGGCCGAACGAGAGCTCGAGCGTGCGGTGCGGTACCAACGATCTGTATCGGCCATCATGCTCGATGTCGACCACTTCAAGCGATTCAACGACACCTACGGTCACGCCGTCGGCGATGAGGTGCTCCGCGTGGTCGCGCGGTGCTGTCGTGAGGTCGTGCGCAACGTCGATGTGGTGGGGCGCTACGGCGGCGAGGAGTTC
>RGZZ01000401.1 GCA_010028905.1 Pseudomonadota bacterium
TATGCCGCCGCTCCGAACGGCGCGCGTCGAAGGGAAGCTCGTGCTGGCCATCGTCGACGTCGTCATGCTCGCCAAGAAGTGCACCTACGCGGCCGCGCAGCATATCTACCAGCGCCTGCTCCGCGAGTACTGGAACTTTGACGCCGAACTGGGCGTTGGCGTTGATCCAGATCTGGCTCCGCGCCAACGCGCAGATGCTCAGTTCTTTCCGGTCCAGCTTCACGGCGGCCAGGCGACCCCGTGCGCCGGCGCCGCGACCATCTGCGAGCTTCTGGTGCTAATACCCGGTTGCGATCTCTCGGTGCAGCTGCGCAAAGATATGGTCGCGTCCTTCTTCGGCGTGGACGGCCACGTCAGCTTCGACAGTCTACTCACCAATGAGCGCATGCAGGCCTTCGTGCGCGACGACATGGATAACCCGCTGGCGCAGTTCCTGGATTTGCGCGAGCAGAGAACTCTGGCGCGCGAGCTGCCTGGCCAAATGCAGCTCGCGCTGGCCAAGCGGGACGAGGGGCGCAACGAGCTGCAACTAGCGCTGGTCGAGCAGCGCGAGCAGGCGCTGGCGCACGAGGAGCGCATGCTGGCCGACTTCCGCGCGGAGCTGGCCAAGCGGGACGAAGAGGCGCTGGAGCGCGCAGAGCGCATGATGACCGGCTTCCATGCGGCGCTGGCCAAGCGGGACGAGGAGCTGCAGCTGGCGCTGGCCAAGCGGGACGAGGAGGCGCTGGCGCGCGAAGAGCGCATGATGACCGGATTCCGCGCGGCGCTGGCCGCGCAGGCCAAGGCGCTGACCGACGGCTTTCAAGCCGCGCTGGCCAAGCGGGACGACGAGCTGCGGGCGCTGGCCGCGCGCGACGCGGAGGCCGTGGCCGCGGCCACCGAGGGCGTGCGCCAAAGTGGACGTCTTGGACAGCCGCGTCGCGGCCGCGGTGCCGCCCACGGTCAACCTGAACGCGGCCGCGAGCAAAGCGCCGCTGCGCGCGGGCGCGCCCTGGCCGCCCGCCCAGCAGCGCGCCAGCGCCGAGGAGGCAGAGCGCTGCATTGCCCTCAGCAACTTCCTCAAGGAGAGGACGAGCAACTTCCTCAAGGAGAGGACGAAGCGGGACTCGGGCAAGCGGGACTCGGTCAGCCGGTACCTGGGGATCTTTGGAATGGTGGTCTTTGCCAAGGCGTGCGTGAAGTGGCCCGGCGAGCGCGAACTGAAGTACGTAGTGCAGAACGCACGAGTGCAAGCTGTCTATGACGACGAGGAGCTGCTGGAGGAGGCGCTCGAAGAGTGCAAGCCGCACTTCGACGACGTGAGCAGCGGCAAAGGGAGCTGGACGGCCAGCGCCGCGGTCAGCGCCTTCGTGAACGCGCGCGCGTGGCGCAACAAGCGCGCGATCGCGCAGTACTTCAACTGCCTCGCGGCCGTGGCGGTCGTGCGCGCCAAGCAGACGAGGCCCCTGGACCACGAGGAAGAAGTCTACGTGCTCAGCGAGCTCGAGCTGAAGCGCGCGCACGCGGTCTATGCTGTGCGCGTACGAGCGGCGCTGCGGGGCCGCGCGCGACGCGCCGGACGTCCCTGAAAACACCTGAGCTCTGCCGCGAGTGGGCTCTTTCAGAGACGCTTGAGATTGCATCTCAAATAGTAGTCGTCAATGGAGGCCTTCAAGTCGCGCTTGTTCCACAAAATATACCGCGAGAGAGTGCCGGCTGCGGTACAGTCCTTCCAATTCTCCGCGGCCCGGTGCCTCTTGATGTACCGCGCTTTTCTCTCTTTGTCGTGAGGCGCTGTCGTGTAGTCCTCGTACCCAGTCGCTCCGAAGTGAACCGTTTTTATCCGTCGCAGGTCCTTGTCGTAGAAGATGGCCGTCATTTTCTTCCCCGCTTTTGGGGATCTCGTTATTCTCGCGTACATTTTTCTAAGCGCCGTTTCTCTCGAGACCTTACCGTGCCATGGCGCCCGGTACCCTTTGACGGAGGGGCGCCCTGGCCCCCCCGCGGCCTCCCTTCGTCAACGCGCCCGGCGACGCGAAGACGGCTCAGCGAGGTGCCCGCGCAGCGGCGTAGGCCGCGGCGAAAACGCGCGCTCACGCAGCGGCCCTTTACGGGCGGCAGCTCTCTCGCGCAAAGGTAACCGCGGAGAACAAAAAGCGGCGAGACAGCGCCGCGGCCACCTGAAACCCCTGCAGGGGTGGAAAGAGTCTTTCAAGACGCGAGGAGGCTTAGAAAGCCGTGTTATGAGAGACCAAAATCAAGCCTTCTAAATTTGCTCGCAAAGACTCATGAGAACCCTGCGCGCTCGCCGCTTTCAGAGCGGCCCTGTAAAATCTCAAGACAGAGTCGTCAAGAAAGCAGCAGAGCAACCCTGCGCGTGCAGAGGCGCCCGCGGCGGGGCCGGACGAGAACGCGCTCACGACGAGAACGCGCTCACAGCCTCCAGTCCTTACGAGGGGGAGACCCTGTGCGGCTAGGAGCTCTCTTTACGCGAAGGCTCGCGGCTTTGGTACGGCTCCGGGAAAAAAGAGCTCCGCGTGCAGTTCGTTCCTTCATAGGGAAGTTTTCCTTCCCGCACGAAGCTGCCTTCGAAGGTCTTTCTGCTGGTTCTTTTTTGAGAGCTCGGCGCGCCTTAGGTTTAGAGCCAAGCCGAAGCGCGCAAGGCAGACGCCCGCGCATGAGAATCGGCTCAAGATATGGACGCCGAGGAGCAGCTGCGCGCGCTGCTGGGCGCCTTCAGCCCGGGCCAGCAGCGCAAGATGAAGGCGCGCGCCTACTGGGCCGCGCGCCGGCAGAAGAGGCGCCACGCGCTCGGCCAGCGCCTGTGCCCCATCACGCTCGCGCCTCTGCGCGCGCTGCAGGACCCTGTCGTGGCCTCGGACGGCGCGGTCTACGAGAGGCGCGCTCTCGAGCAGTGGGCGCAGCGCAGCGCCACGTCGCCGCTGACGCGGCTGCCGCTCGAGTACGGCGTCGGCCTTGACGCCGCGGCCAGAGGACTCCGAGGCTTCAAGCCTCGCGGCGCGACCTCGCGGTCGTGAGCTTTGGCGCCTTCGTCTCTCCGTACGGACCTGTACGGCAGACGGCCGAAGCCTGGCCGCGGTTTTGCACGGGGTTGCAGCAGCCAGGAACGTGCGAATTGCGGGCGTACAACGAGTCGCACGTCAAGCTCGCATCGTCGCACAGAGATAAGATATTGCAAGGAGCGCCCTCGCCCCAACGATTGACGTGGCAGTAGGCGGACGCGGCGCCGTTGTAGCTAACGGGGTTGCAACAGTAAACGTACTCTGCACCTTTACTATAAAGAGGATCGCAAGAAAGTCTAACATCCTGGCAGTCGTCGTCATTGCTGCAGGTCTGGCCCGCGTTGGGCGGAGGCGGAGGCGACGGCGAGGATGAGGGTGAAGGTGAGGGCGACGGCGAAGGTGAAAGCGGGGGCGGGGAGCTCGTGAGCCATAGCAGGACGCCTGCGAGGACGCCGAGGGCTAGTATCAGTCGTAGGTCCATTTCTACGCGCGGCCTTTTCCAGATACGCATTCCGTTTCACCTATTCAACCCGCCAGAACCTCAGGTGGAAGAAAGGTAATGGCAGTTGGCGACACGGACCACGCTGCCTCTGACGCGTCCGAGGAGGCCGCCTCCAACTACGAGCGCTTAGACTTCGGCGACGTCGAGGGCAAGGACAGGCCCTTCAGGCCCAACAACGCGCGCTGCAACGCGCCCTGCCCCCCCGGGTCCTTCTGCAACACGCGCGCGTGCTCGAGGAAAACCGAGTACTTCGTCCAGCAATGGACGTGCTTGTGGAGGCAGACGCACCTCAAGTGCTCGGAGGACGCGCAGCGCGAGTGCGCGTGGGGCAAAGTGTGGCGCTGCCACTTTAAGCAAATACAGCGCTGCGAGGTCCTCAAGGCGTTCCCGCGCGCCGCGCCGCGCTGCCCGGACGAGGCCGGCGACTCCCAGTGCTTCGTGCCGCGCGACACCTATTTCGCCCGCGTCTGGGAGATCGACTACGAGCCCTGCGACTACGACGACCTGCGCCACGGCGAGCGCAAGGACGACTCCGACTCCAGCGAGGGCGCCACCGGCTGCGCGTGCTGCGGCCTCGCGCAGGTCGTGGCGCCGCGCTGGGTCAAGATCACCTCTAGGGCGCAGATGCCGCCCGACCACGCCTACGAGCCGCCGCTGCCCTGGGCCAAGGGCAAGGACCAGCCAGACGAGCGCGAGCGCGACGCGCGAGGCCCGCGGCCCCGCTGCTCGGGCGCCCTGTGCCGCGTCGGGCCCAACGCCAACAAGAGCCCCGACTTCTGGCTGGCGCCAGTCTTCCCCTACGCGTAGCCGCGGTACTTGCCGTCCTCCCAGTGCCTTACGGGCGCCGTAATCTCGTCGTCGACGATCGCGGCTGCGCGGTACGTCGAGTCCGCCGGGTCCAGATGTAGCCGCCGATGCCAGGCGTGCGACAGGTCGAGCGGGTAGCGCGACGCGTCGAACGCCGCGCCCGCCTCCTCCGCGAACCGCCGGAGGCCCTCTAGCTTCAGCGCGTGCGCCGCGCGAATGCGATGAGGGCGCCAGATCAACCAGAAAAACGGCGGGTACAGCACGATGAAGCCCACGACGAGCAGCACGGCCGTCAGCCCGCACGCGACC
>RGZZ01000402.1 GCA_010028905.1 Pseudomonadota bacterium
CGTAGCGCGCCACCAGATCGGTGACCGGATCGTTCACCGAAGTGAGGAACGCAGAGGGGATGCCCGGCGGCAGCAGCACGCCCAGCGCATCGCGGTAGCGCCCCGCATCCTCGATGGCGATGTAGCGGCTCTCCCCCGCCACCTGCACGGTGACGGCGCGGCGCAGCTGCTCGAGAGCCGTCACCATCTCGGCGTCGGCGCCGCGCGCCATCAGCTCGTCGCGCGACAGATCGCCCAGCATGCGCAACGCATCCTGCGCGTCGTCGACATGCCGGATCGCCCGCTCCGGCGTGCGTCGCTGCAGGGTTCGCTCGAGCTCGATGAGCGCGTCGCCGTCGATGATCTCGCGCAGCTCGGCCTGCCCGAGCAGCTCGGCCAGCAAGGCCGTGTCGAGCGAGAGCACCTGGGCGCGGCGCTCGGCCAGCGGGGCGTCGCCATCGTAGATGAAGGCGCCGATGTAGCCGAACAGCAGCGCCGTGGCAAAGGGCGAGGCGCGCTCGGTCTGCACCTGCACCACGCGCACCGCGCGGCTCGCGATGTCGGCCATGAGACCGCGCAGGGCGGGCACGTCGAACACGTCTTGAAGGCACTCGCGCATGGCCTCGAGCACCACGGGGAACGACCCGTAGCCCGCCGCCACGGTGAGCAGGTTGGCGCTCTTCTGGCGCTGCTGCCACAGCGGCGTGCGCGACCCCGGCCGACGTCGGGGAAGCAGCAGCGCCCGCGCCGCGCACTCACGAAAGCGACTGGCGAACAGGGCCGAGCCACCCACCTCGGCGGTGACCAGGCCCTCGATCTCGTCGGCCTCGAACACCACGTACTCGAGGGGCAGCGTCTGGTCGGCCTCGGGCAGGCGTAGCACGATGCCATCGTCGGTGTACATGCACTGCACCTCGACCCCCAGCCGCTCGCGGGCCCGCGCCGCGATGGCCAGCGACCACGGGGCGTGCACCCGGGCGCCGAACGGCGAGTGGATGCACAGCCGCCAGTCGCCCAGATCGTCGACAAAGCGCTCGACCACGATGGTCACATCGTCGGGCAGCGTTCCCGCGGCCAGGCGCTGCTCAGACAGGTACTCGAGCAGGCTCTCGGCGGCACGCGCGTCGAGGCCATCGCGTCGCAACCGTTCGCGCGCGTCAGACGGCGCCGCATCGGTCAGCTCGCGCAAGAAGCGCCCGTGCGCGCGCCCCAGCTCGACCGGTCGGCCCACCGTGTCACCGTGCCAGAACGGCAGCTTGCCCGGCTCTCCCGGCGCCGGCGATACGAGCACGCGATCGTGGGTGATGTCCTCGATGCGCCACGACGACGAGCCGAGCACGAACACCTCACCGCGGCGCGACTCATACACCATCTCCTCGTCGAGCTCGCCGACACGCTTACCCCCGCGCTCATCGCCGCTCACCAGGTAGACGCCGAAGAGACCACGGTCGGGGATGGTGCCCCCGCTGGTCACCGCCAGCCGCTGGGCCCCGGCGCGCCCCTCGATGCGGCCCGTCACGCGATCGTAGGTCACGCGGGCGCGCAGCTCGGCGAAGTCGTCGCTGGGATACAGCCCGCTCAGCATGTCGATGACCCCGTCGAAGGCCGCCCGAGGCAACGCGTGGAACGAGGCGGCACGGCGCACCGCAGCCTCGAGGGCGTCGACCTCCCAGACATCGACCGCGGCCATGGCCACGATGTGCTGGGCGAGCACGTCGAGCGGATTGCGGGGGCAGTGCATCGACTCGATGTCGCCGGCCTGCATGCGCTCGGCCACCACCGCGCACTCGACGAGATCGCCGCGCCACTTGGGGAACATCACCCCGCGGCTCACCGCACCTACCTGGTGCCCGGCCCGCCCGATGCGCTGCAGGCCGCTGGCCACCGACGGAGGCGACTCGACCTGCACCACCAGATCGACCGCGGCCATGTCGATGCCGAGCTCGAGCGACGACGTAGCCACCACCGCGGCCAGGCGCCCGCTCTTGAGCGCGTCCTCGGTCTGCAGGCGCTCGTCCCGGCTCACGCTGCCGTGGTGGGCGCGGGCGATCTCGGCGCCGGCCACGTCGTTGATGCGGGCACACAGCCGCTCGGCCAGTCGTCTCGAATTGGTGAAGACGATGGTCGATCGATGCGCGCCGATGATCTCCACCAGCCGCGACTCGATGGCTGGCCACACCGTCTTGCGATCGACCGAGGCGCCGGACCGAGCGCCCCCGCCTGCCCCGTAGCGCGTGGGCGGAAGGGTGAGGGTGTTGGGCGCGAGCTCAGCCACGCTCCCCATCTCGGAGAAGTCTTCGATGGGCACCTCGACGGTGATCTCGAGCGTCTTGTCGGCGGGCGGCTGAACTACGTGCACCGGGCGCGGCGCATCCGGCGATGCGTAGCCCGCGAGGAAACGGGCCACCTCGTCGACCGGGCGCACCGTGGCCGACAGGCCGATTCGCCGGGCTGGACGGGCCAGCAGCAGGTCGAGGCGCTCGAGGCTCAGCGCAAGATGGGCGCCGCGCTTGGTCGACACCACCGCGTGCACCTCGTCGACGATGACCGTGTCGACGTGGCGCAAGGCGTCACGCGCCTTCGAGGTGAGCAGCAGGAAGAGCGATTCCGGTGTGGTGATGAGGATGTCGGGCGGATGGGTGGCGAAGCGCCGGCGCTCTTCGGCCGGTGTATCGCCGGTGCGCAGTCCCACCGTGATCTCCGGGAGCTCGAGCCCGAGCCGCGCGGCCGTGTTGCGAATGCCCATGAGGGGCGAGCGCAGGTTGCGCTCGACGTCGGCGGCCAGCGCCTTGAGCGGCGAGACGTACAAGACGCGCAGGCGCTGCTTGTCGGGAGGGCGAGGCGTCGAGGCGAGCCGATCGATCGACCACAGGAACGCCGCCAGCGTCTTGCCGCTGCCCGTGGGGGCGACCACGAGAACAGCCCCCTCGTCTGACGACGCGATGCGCTGCCAGGCGCCGGCCTGTGCGGCTGTGGGCGCGGGGAAGCTCTCTCGCAACCAGGCTTGCGTGGCCGGGCTGAAGCGCGTGGCCACGTCAGATGAAGAGGGCGGGGGAACGAGATCGCCCCCGACGTTTTCAGTCGCGACGGGCTGGGTGCGGGGAGATGCAGAGCGCTTCACGCTGGCAGAGTGCGCCATCACAAGGGCTGCGCCCTGCCAGCGCCGAATCGCTAGGAGCGTACCCCCCAGAAAACGCTGCCACAGGAGCGCTCCATCATGCGATACCCCGCACCCGCGATGACCATCACCCTCGGCCTCGCCTGGACCCTTGCAGGCTGTGGTGGAGGCTCGGGGTCGACGAACGGCGGGTCGAGCGCCGTCATCATCCCTGCCCCCGCTCACGGGGCGGCCTATCGTCGCGGCGGCCCAGGCCACCAACGTCATCACCCCCGCACTGCAGGTCGAAGCCCTCGACGACCAGGGCCGTCGCGACACGACGTTCGCCGGCGCCATCACAGTCGCACTGGCCAACCCCGCGTCCGGCATTGTGTTGCAGGGCACCACGACCCGAAACGCCGTGAACGGCGTGGCGGTCTTCGACGACCTGCGCGTGAACCATCTGGGCACCTATACCTTCGCAGCCTCGAGCGCATCGCTGCAAACCGCATCGAGCCCGTCCATCGTCTACACGGCGCCCCCCGTGGCATTCGATGCTGCCGTGACCTACCCCGCGGGCAAGGGCGCCATCTCGCTCACCTCGGCCGACTTCAACCTCGATGGCAACCTCGATCTCGCCGCGGCCAACTCGGGTAACAATGTGGTCTCGGTGCTGCTGGGCAAGGGCGACGGCACCTTCGGCCAGGCCGCGACATTCGCGTCCGGGCCCGCGCCGTGGTCGGTCGTCGCTGCAGATCTCAACCACGATGGCAAACCGGATCTGGTCAGCGTGAACTCTGTCAGCAACAACGTTACTGTGCTGCTAGGCAATGGCGACGGAACCTTCAGCGCCACCGCGAACTTCATCGTGGGCACCAATCCACGCGCGGGCGCGGTGGCCGATCTCAACCTCGACGGCAACCTCGACATACTGACAGCCAACAGCGCATCCAACACGGTCTCGGTGCTGCTCGGAAACGGTGACGGCACCTTCGCCGCGGCCACGAACATCAGTGTGGGCAAGACCCCCCGATATGTCACGACCGGTGACATGAACCACGACGGCACACTCGATGTCGTTGTGGCGAACTTCGACGACAGCACGGTCTCGGTGCTGCTCGGAAACGGTGACGGCACCTTCGTTGCAGCCACCAACGCCACGGTGGGGCCTTTGCCACGATGCGTTATTGTCAGCGATCTCGACTTCGATGGCAATCTCGACCTGGCAACCTCGAACCGCGACGGCAACGACCTCTCGGTGCTTCTGGGAAGCGGCACGGGGCTGTTCACGATTGCGTCAGCCTATCCTTGCGGCAGGTCTCCCCGGTTTGTGACCGCGGCCGATATCAACCGCGACGGTCGCCCCGACCTTGTGAGCGCCAACTACGGCGATAACAGCGTTTCTGTCGTGGCAGGCAATGGCGACGGAACCTTCGCCGCACCCCTGGCCCTTGGGGGTGGAACCGGTCCCTACGCGGTGGTGGTGGCCGATTTCAATGGCGACGGCAAGCCCGACATCG
>RGZZ01000403.1 GCA_010028905.1 Pseudomonadota bacterium
GCGGACGCCCGCTCAAGCCGCCCGCGCCCACCGCCTCCACGCGGTCGGCGGGGGTGGTGAGCCCCTCCCGCGCGCGCGTAGTGTTCGAGACCACGAACCCACTCGCCCCTCGACCGAGCGCGATGTCGACCATGCGCGTCAATGCGGCTTCATCAAGGTCGGGCGAGAGCTTCACCAGCCAGGGACGGGAATCGGCCAGCTCCTCGGCCACTGCCTCGAGCAGCGCGTCGAAGGCCGCCGGATCGGCGTCGAAGGCGCGACCGTCGTCGGTGTTGGGACACGACACGTTCAACGTGATGTAGTCGGCCACGCCGCGCACCGCGCGCACGGCCGCAACGTAGTCAGCGATGGGGTCCCGATCGGGGCCGTCGGCCACACGCCCAACATTCACGCCCAGAGGGCTCGCCGAAGGGCTGCCTGCGCTGCGGCGCCGAAGCCGCAGCGCCTCGAGCCTGCGGGCCACGAGAGGCGCTCCCGCATTGGGCAGCCCCATTCGGTTGATCACCGCTTGATCGGCGGGCAGGCGGAAGATGCGGGGTCGGGGGTTGCCTCCCCAGGGACGAGGCGTGACCGTTCCCACCTCGACAAACCCGAACCCGAGCGCGTCGAGCACCGCCACCAGGGCCCCGTTCTTGTCAAAGCCCGCCGCCACCCCGACGGGAGATGGGAAGTCGAGCCCCAGCGCGCGCACCCGAAGCGAGGAAGGCGGTCGACAGGCCGCGGCGATGGCCGACAGCAGCAGGCGGTTGTGACTGAGGGCGGCGCCCAGGCGCGTCACGGCGTGATGAACGACCTCGGGGTCGAGACGAAACAGCAGCGGTCGTATCAGCCGGTAGCTCAAGCGCCCGCTATTCCGCCGCTTCGCCGCCGGCAACCGCCATCCGGGTCGCGCGATAGCGCAGCCCCATGACGGCGACATAGAGCAGGTCGAGCGCCACGCCGACAGCCACGTACAGCTGGCCCCCATCTCCGAAGCCATACGAGTGGAGGCCGGCGCCGAGAACGAAGTTGACGCCGTACCAGGCCATGAGCACACCGCAGTATGCGACCACGCAGCCCGCGGAGAAGCCGAAGTCCTTGAGCCAGCCCGCGTAACGGCCGTGAAGCACGGCAAGATAGCCGAGCAGCGCGATGAGGGCCCACACCTCCTTGGGATCCCAGCCCCAGAACCGACCCCACGAGTAGTTGGCCCACACGCCGCCGAGAATGGTTCCCGCCGCCAGCAGCATGACGCCCAGCTGCACGGTCTTGTACAGCTGCTGGTGCAGCGACCGCTGACGGGCGCGGTCCTTCGGGTGGAAGCCGTAGGTGAACAGCGAGACGTGCCCGATGGCGGTGGCCAGCAGGAAGGCGCCGTAGCTGAGCGTGATGGTGAGGACGTGGATGGTGAGCCAGAAGTTGCTGCGAAGAACCGGCGTGAGGGGATTGATGGCCGGATCGAGGATGGAGGTCACGTTGTCGGCCACGATGAGGCAGATGGTGGCCGCCACCGCGGCGGGCAGCACGAGCGCCTGGGCGCGGAAGACCGCCTCGAGCAGCAGGGCGAAGACCATCACGCCGAGACTGACCCAGATGACCGATTCGTACATGTTGGTGACCGGCGGACGCCCCGCGATGGTGCAGCGCAGGTAGAAACCGTACACGTGCATGATCAGGCCAGCGACCGCGATGAAGACGCCTAGACCGTAAAGGCGACGGTTGCCGAGCGCCCCGGCGGCACCGAGAACGAGCACAGCCGCGAGATAGAGCATCCACGCCTTGCCGAACGGGTGAAGGGCGTTGTACTGCACCTCGCGGGCCAGCACCACGGGGTCCGGCCCCGGACCCACCGCGGACAGCTGCGCCGACAGCGCCTGCGAGGCCTTGGTGAACGCTGCCGTGTCACGGGCCGCGTGAGCCGTCACGAGGGACTTCACCGAACCGATGATGGCGGCGCTCTCTCCGGCGTCGAGAGGAGAGGTCGGCCCAATGAGGCTCGACAGCGGATGCCACGGGTTGGCCAGGCTCTGCTTGTCCGGCACCACGGTGAACGCCTCGAGCGTAAGCAGCGACTGGAGCAGGCTCACCCGCGTGGTGAGACGACCGATCTGGCGATCGAGCTCGGTGAGCTCTTCGCTGGCCTGCTGCTTGCGCATCACCTCGCGCGCCTGCTTCTCGAACGTCGGCGTCGACAGGAGCGTGTCGATGGAGGTGTAGCGGGCGTCCGCGGGCAGGCCCAGGGCGGCGCGCACATCCTGACGGGAGACGTCGATGACCATCATCGACGCGGCCTTCTTCGGATCATCGAGCCACGTGAGGATGAGGTCGAGCGGCGCGCGCCCATCGAAGCGCTCTTTCCCCGTTATGGTGAGCACCGACTCCCTGGCAAAGGTGTCGATCGGCTTGATGCGGCCCTGGTTCTGGATGGGAATGACGCGGAGCGCCGCGTCGTCGAGCGCGGGAGAATCGGCGAGAGCGCCCCCCGCCGCCGAGATGAGAAGGGCGAGAACGAGAAGGAGTCGTTTCATGAGACCTCCGAGGACGTCGGCCTGGCGCCTCGCTCTTCAGGCAAGGAGGCCGAGGTGGGTTTCTGACTTCGGTTACGGGGCTGACCGGTGAAGACGTAGAGGGCGATGCCCAGCACGAGGAGGATGGAGCCGGCGTACTTCACAGGAACGCCGGGGTCACGCGCCACCTGAAGGGTGGAGATCTGCGTGCCTCCCTCGCCCTGGGCGAACGAGGCCTGGAAGAAGGTGAGGCCTGCGTACTGCAGCGGTTCGTTCATGGTGATCACGGCGTCGAAGCGCTTCTCTCGCCGTGCATCGTCGACGTGCACATTGCTCGTGTAGGTGGCAGCGTTGCGGGTGCCGGGGTCGTAGCCCACGGTGAATCTCTCGAGCTTGACGTCAAAGCCCACCGGCTGGCTGCGAAGGGCGTACGCCACGCGCGCCATCGACTGCCCCCCGGCACGGCTCACCACGATCGAGTCTCCCTGACCGATCCAGTACGGTCCAGGGGCGTCGGCGCCCTCCACCGTGAGGTGAACTGCGGGCGCGAGGTTCTGCCCCCCACGAGCGGCCTTCACGGGCTTGAACTCGTGAACTGCCGCGGCATGATCAACGAAGTCACGCACGGTGTACTCGAGGTTCATGCGCCAGCCCGTCGGGCAGGTCTCGCCGACCTTGACCTTCGCGGAGCGGCTGCGGCCGGTGGCGCTGTCGACCCGGACGTGCGGCGCGCCGTCCGGGCCCACGATGAACGTGATGGCATTGGCCTGGACGCGTGGATCGGTCATGGTGTAGCCGATCTCGAGCTTCGTGGGACGCGCCTGATGATGGGAGGTCGAGAACTCGGGATACTTCGCGAACACGATGTGGCGCTCAGCCTCACCCTTGTCGTCGAGCAGGGTGAGCTCGACCGCGGGGTTTGTCCGCTCCGCAGATCGGTTCTCCAGCTTGTTGTTCTTCACCACCGCAAAGGGAAGGAAGCGATCGATTCGCAGTCGGTACGGCGTGCCCGCCAGGGGAACCTCACGTCCCTCGTTCCCCGCAACTGCGACGAACACCGGGGTCTGACCCACATCCACGCGCAGCACCCCGTCCCGCGCATCGAGCGCCTCGACCTGCGGACCGCGCAGCGCCTTCTCGAGCGCTTCTGAAGACGCGGCGCGCATGAGGCGAAGCGTGGCCGGCCCCATGCGCGTCTCGGCGTGAGAGGCGTCCTCGAGAGACAGCCAGGTATCGGCCATGACCGTTCCCTGGGGCATGGGGGCACCTTGTCCGGCGGTTATCTCCACGTGCACGGCGGGAGGCGCCTTGGCGTCTCCGGACGCGTAGCGCTCGACCGGCTGCGCGTTGTGGATGTACCGATCGACCACCGCCACCAGGCCATCGCACAGGGGGAAGCGACGGGGATGGGCTTCGTCTGGCGGGTTCCAGCGGAGCTCGGCGGGCACGGCCATCTGCTCGCCGACCACGTCTCCCTTCTTCATGGTGGCGCAGCGAAGATAGGGCTCGTCTATGGTGACGTCGTTTCGCTGCTCCCCCTCGGCGAGGGTCATCATGCCCTCGAATCCGAAGATGCGGGTGATGAACGACCCCACGAGGATCACGATGATGCCCAGGTGCACGATGACGAAGCCGGTCTGATGGCGCTTCCAGGGGTACCTCACCAGGGCCGCGCACAGAACGTTGACCCCGAGCATGAACAGGAAGAGCGAGAAGGCGCTGCTGCCATACACGAGGTGGGCCGCGGTCTTGGCATCGAACTTCGACTCGATGTAGGTGGCCACCGCGAGGATGACAGAAAGCGAGAGCAGGAGGATGACCGCCAGCTTCAGCGAGGCCAGGAACTTGAGTATGCGTCGTGCGATTGACATCTGTAAGGTGGCCCTGATGTGACAGTCGTAGCGGCCTCGGGGGGGGCAGGTCGCGCGCTCGACTCGGACCGTTCGCCGTCAAAGGCATTGTAGACCATCGCCGACCTGAGTGCAAGATGACGGTCTGGTCCAGGTACAGATGACCATCGCAGGTTCAGGCCGCGGGTCGGTGGCGCACGCCTCCCCGCTGCCGGGCGACGTTCTCCTCGAGAAGCGCTGTCACCTCGCCCGAT
>RGZZ01000404.1 GCA_010028905.1 Pseudomonadota bacterium
TACGCCTACCGTCGCAGAAGCGACTTCCACGAGCCGGACTGGCGCAGGCTTCCCGGGTACAAGGACGTGACGCAGGCCGAGTGGGAGAGCGCCCTCTGGCAGCGCAAGAACACGATCAAGAACCTGGCCGAGCTCAAAGCGGTGTTCGGCGCGCTCCTCCCCGACGATCTGCTGGCCGACATGGATCGCGACCAGCAGGAGACCGCCACCATGTCCATCCTCGTTCCCCCGCAGATGGTGAACGTCATGGATGAGACCGACCTGTGGCGCGACCCCGTGCGTCGATACATGCTGCCCGCCCGCGCCGACCGCCACCCGGAATGGGCATCCCATCCCCACGCCCAGCGAGACAGCCTTCACGAGGCCGATATGTGGGCTGTGGAAGGCCTCACCCACCGCTACCCCACGAAGGTGCTGGCCGAGATGCTCTCGACGTGCCCGCAGTACTGCGGCCACTGCACCCGCATGGACCTGGTGGGCAACGACGTGCCCACCGTGAAGAAGCATCGGTTCGAGATCGGTCAGAAAGACCGCTACGCGCTCATGCTCGAGTACCTGCGCAAGACCCCGTCTGTGCGCGACGTGGTGGTCTCTGGGGGCGACATCGCCAACCTTCCCATACAAGCCCTCGAGGGGTTTGTGAGCCAGCTGCTCGACATCGAGAACATCCGCGACATCCGCCTCGCATCGAAGGGCCTGCAGGCGGTTCCCCAGCACTTCCTGCAGGACAGCGTGCTGGCCGGGCTCGAGCGGCTTGCGAAGAAGGCGTGGGATCGAGGGGTCGACATCGCCGTGCACACGCACGTCAACCATGCCCGCCAGGTCACCCCGCTGGTGGCGAAGGCGGCGCGCAAGCTGCACGAGCTGGGCTTCCGCGACGTGCGCAACCAGGGCGTGCTGCTGCGCGGTGTGAACACCTCGCCCCACGACCTGCTCGATCTCTGCTTCGCCCTTCAAGACCACGCCCAGATTTTGCCGTACTACTTCTACATGTGCGACATGATCCCGAACGCCGAGCACTGGCGGCTGGCCGTGTACGAAGCGCAGGAGCTGCAGCACGACATCATGGGCTACCTGCCGGGGTTTGCCACCCCCCGCATCGTCTGTGACGTGCCGTTCGTGGGCAAGCGCTGGATCCATCAGGTGCGCGAATACGACCGCACCCACGGCGTCTCGCAGTGGACCAAGAACTACCGCACCTCGGTCGAGGCAAACGACACCGACGCCCTCAACCGCACCTACCCGTACTACGACCCCATCTACACCCTGAGCGAAGAGGGGCAGGCCTGGTGGCGCCAGCAGGCATCCACGCAAGCCTGATCCCCGGGTTGCGCACCGCCTGCCCCGCGCACGTCGTGGTGGGCGAGATGTCCCGTCCCTCTCCGCCCGGAGGACTGCCTCCCCCCAAGCGCGAACAGGCCGCGAATATGAAACCCATTCGACTCGCCCTTCTCCTGGCCGTACTCGTGCTCTGGGCGCCGGCGCCGGCCCGCGCGCAGCTCACCGCGGGAACGCCCGCGCCTCCGTTCACCGGTCCGGGCCCTACCGTGCCCGGCCTCTATGCTGGCGTGAAAGACCAGCAGGGTGTCGCGGTCTCATGGGTGAGAGTGCAGGGCATCAAGGACCGCGGCGACCTCGTGGCCTATGTGCGGGGCAAGTGGGGACAAGGCCTGGTCGAGGTTCCCCTCACCGACGTCTCCGACATGGAGTTCGTCTACACCGAAGGTCGCATCCAGGCCGATGTGCGTCTGCTCACGGGCGAGACGATGCAGATGCAGCTCGAGAACCCGTTCACCGAGCTCAGCGGCTTCTGGCGCCAGAACCCCTACTCGGTGCCTCTCGCAGGCATCCGGCAGGTATGGTTCCGCTACGTCTCCCAAGAGCAGCTGGCGCCCGAGTACTACGTGGGCACTCCCCAGAACCTCACCGTCGAAGGCGTGGTCACCTCGCTCGAGCTGCACGGCAACGGCGGCTTCCTCACGGTTGAGGGCAAGCGCGGCGAAGCCGTGAACCTGCGCTTCGACTACGCGCGGCTGCACTCGGGCATCGACCTGCTGCTCAACAAAGCCCCCTGGATGGTGGGGCGCAGCGTGAAGGTGCTCTACCGCCTCACCTCCGATTCTGGCCGTCACGCGCTGCGCGAGATTCGCGACATGCAGCTCGGTCGCTGAGGCAGGCGCGCGCTACCCTCTCCTGGGCTCAGCCCCTCGAGCAGGGCTTCAGCTCCGTCAGCCGCCGAGCCAGGCCTGCTTCATCGCCACGAAGGTGCCATCAATGATGGCCGCGCGGATCTGCTCCATGAGACGCTGCATGAACCACACGTTGTGCACCGTCGCGAGCCGTATGCCGAGCAGCTCACCCGCTCTGAACAGGTGGTGGATGTAGGCGCGGGTGTAGCGCCGGCACGCCGGGCAGGCGCATCCGGGTTCGATGGGGCGTTGGTCGGCGCCGTACTGGGCGTTGTTGATGTTGATGCGGAAGCGCCGCTTGGTGGCGTGCTCAGGGCCCACGAAGATGGTCCCGTGCCGCGCGAAACGGGTGGGGATCACGCAGTCGAAGCTGTCGATGCCCCGCGCCACGCACTCGAAGAGATCGTCGACGTCGCCGATGCCCAGCAGGTGGCGGAAGCGCCCGTCCGGGAGGCCCGGAATCGTCCACTCGAGCACCTGGTGCATCTCGCTCTTGTCCTTGCCCAGCGACCCGCCCACGGCAAAGCCATCGAAGGGCATGGAGGCGATGACCTCGGTCGACACCCGCCGCAGGTCTTCATAGGCGCCGCCCTGCACGATGCCGAGCAGCGCCTGGGGGTGCTCGGGACCGTGGGCCGCGATGCAGCGGGCAGCCCAGCGATGGGTGCGCTCCATGGCCCGCTGGGTGTAGGCGTGGTCAGACAGGGGCGACGTGCACTCATCGAAGGCGACGATGATGTCGGCGCCGAGCTTCTGCTGAATTCCGATGGAGATCTCGGGGTTGAGCCGATGCGACGACCCGTCGAGATGCGAGCGAAAGGTCACCCCGTCTTCGTCGATGCGCGCCATGCGCGTGTACTCGACGCCAGGGCCGCCATAGGTGCTGGGCCTGGGCTGCTCGCTGCCCGGGAATATGCTGCCGATCTTGCCCACGCCGTGCTCCTTGGCGTAGCCCAGCGAGAACGCCTGGAACCCCCCGCTGTCGGTGAACAGCGGCCGCCGCCACGACATGAAATCGTGCAGCCCGCCGAGCGCACGCACGCGCTCAGGCCCCGGACGCAGCAGCAGGTGATAGGTGTTGGCCAGCAGCATCTGGGCGCCGGCCGCCTCGAGCTCATCGCCGTCGAGCGCCTTCACCGTGGCCGCCGTGCCCACGGGGCAGTAGACCGGCGTGCGCACCTCGCCGTGCGGGGTGCGCAGCACGCCGGTGCGGGCCCAGGTGCCCTCGAGTCGTGTCTCGACCTCGAACGAGAAACCGTCGCGCATCGTCTCGGCCATCAGTAGAACACCGTCCGCGTCTTGTGATACGGGCGATCATCGGCGTGCCGCTGCTGGCCCAGCTGCCAGAGGAACCAGTCGATCTCGAAGGCCCGCGCCCCGTGCCCCCGCGTCGCCAGGCCCGCGCGGATGCGCTCGACCGCGTCGACCGTGGCGGCACGGATCTCAACTTCCATCGGATCGTTCGGCGCGATGTGCACCTCGCGATCGACGACGTCGGCCAGCGCGGCGTCGTAGCGCATGACCCCGAGCCGCCGCAGCACCTGGGGCACCTTGTAATCGGCGAAGGCGGTGAGGGCCTCGAGGCGCGTGAGACGTCCGCAATCGGCGCCATCGAAGGTTCCGAACAGGTCGACCGCCACGATCTGGGCCCGCTTGAACAGGGGCACGCGCTCACCGTCGTAGACCGCCGCGTCGTCGAACGACGACAGGTCAGCCGCCACGCGCAGCGCGAGATCGACCGCGTCGAAGCCCACGTCTTCGACCATGTTGGCGAACTGGCCGTCGTAGCGCGAGGCCAGCACCCGCCCCACCTCCTGCAGGTGGGTCACGCGGTGCTCCATGAGCGGAATCTCGCCCTCGACGCCGCGCAGCAGGCGCTCGACCGCAGAGCGATCGACCTCGGCGAGCCAGCCGGCGTCCAGCACGGGCACACCCTCTTCGGCCGCCTTCTTGAGCGCGGCCGACAGGGCCCAGTAGCCGGTGTGGGGGCGATCGCGGTACGCCACGGTCCACCGCGGTTGTCCCGGATCGGGCCAGAAGCAGAAGTTGAGCGCGTCGAGCACCAGCACGTAGTTGGCGCTGGCGCGCGTGCCATCGAAGTAGTGCAGCGCGCGGTTCCACTCCGGAACAGGGTGGGGCTCGTGCTGCCAGGCGTCGCAGACGGCGGCGACGGCAGCGTCGTCGATGGAGACGTGACGGGCCCGCGTCATGACGCGCGCGCAGGCCTCGGCCACGCCGGTGGTAGAAGCATGGTTCATGCGCGTTGATTCATGACGATCTCCGCCCTCCCCTGCGTGAGCGGTCGCGGCGTGCGATCACGAGATGCGGTCGCCAGGTGCGGTCACGAGATGCGGCCACGTTGCGCAGCGGCAGGTCGCAGGATTTGCGGCGTCAATG
>RGZZ01000405.1 GCA_010028905.1 Pseudomonadota bacterium
CGACCTCACCCACCGAACCGGCGGGCAGCGCGCGTGCCGACGAAAGAGACGCACGGGCGGCTTCCCCCGCGGTCTCCGGCGAGAGCGAGCCAACTGTGCGCCCGCGTGAGGCTGACGCGGCGGCGTCGGCAGCCCCCGCGGCACCCATCGATTCGCCGTCGCCCGCCGCTTCGCCGGTCGCAGACGCGCCCGCTGGCGCCACTGCTAGCGCGAAAGGCAACGGCGGCGACGGTGGCGACCGGGTGGTGAAAGCGCCCCAGGCGTTCGCGCCCTCATCTGGTCTGGGGCCCTTCGGGGGGGAAGAGTACTTCTTCTTCGATGACGCGCGCCCCGGGACAGAGCCGCCCGCCGAAGGCGAGACGAACGCCTAGAGGCCCGGCCGAACAGGTCGCGCCTGCCGCGGTTCGAGGCCGGACGGTCTCCCGCTGGCGCGTGCTCTTCTTCGACAAGGGTGTGTCTTCGTGTTGCGATGCCCCTCCGCGCCGCAGTTTGCGTTTTTTTAACAAAACGGTCACCACTTCCTGACGCTGCCTGACTATACTGTCGGTGACCGAGGCCGCCAGCACGACACAGAGACGCGCCTCCACAAATACAGAGGAGCCTTCCCCCCCGATGAATGTCTCGACCTCTCCCGCCCAGCCGACACAGGCGAAATGGACCGTTCTGCTCTACTCTGCCGCCGACAACAACCTCAAGTCGTACATGCTCGACGACGTGAACGAGATCGAGGGCGTTGGCTCTGATTCGTACACCAACCTCGTCGCCCAGGTCGACACCGGCAAGGCCTGCAACCGCTATCTCCTCCAGAAGGACGGCGATCGCTCGAAGATCAACTCGCCTGTGGTGGAGTCGCTCGGCAAGGCCAACATGTCTGACCCGCAGACCCTCGCCGACTTCATCTCGTGGGGGGTGAAGAACTACCCGGCGGAGCACTACATGGTGGTGGTCTCCGACCACGGCAACGGCTGGCGCGGCGCTGTCGAAGACGACAGCCACGGCGGCTGGATGAGCCTGCCCATGCTGCGCGAGGGCTTCGAGAAGGCCCAGGAGGCGACCGGCCGCAAGCTCGACATCATCGGCTTCGACGCCTGCCTCATGGCGTCGGCTGAGGTCACCCACGAGCTCAAGGACGTGGCCGACTACATGATCGTGTCGCAGGAGACCGAGGGTGCCGACGGCTGGCCCTACAGCCACATCCTCAACCCTGAGCTGCTGCAGACCGTGCAGCAGATGCACTTCTCGAAGATCAACGTCGAGCCTCGCGACCTCGCGATTCAGACGGTGCACCATGCGAGCAATGACCAGGGCGTGCTCCCCACGATGACCGCGGTCGACACCGCAAAGGTGCCGGCCATGACCGCCGCGCTCGACAACCTCGGGAAGGTCATCGCTGGCGGCAGCCACGGCAAGGCGCTGGGCAAGATCGCGGGTGAGACCCAGTCGTTCACCGACTACAAGGACGCCTTCGATTTCGCGCAGCGCATCCAGGACAGCCGCATCCAGGACATCGACCTGAAGGCGGCGGCCCAGGGTGTCACCGAGGCTATCTCTGACGCGGTGATCGCCGAGGAGCACTCCGACTCGTACCCGCGGGCGCACGGCATCACCGTCGAGCTCTCGACCTGGGGAACGCCGAGCGGATACACCGACACCAAGTTCGGTCAGGAGACCGCCTGGCCGCAGGCGCTCGGCAAGCTCGCAACCGAGCCGCAGCAGAAGCCGGCCTGACCCCCATCCACGCCCCCGCTCGGGAGGCGTGCGCGGTAGACCGAGGGGCCGCACGGATGCGGCTCCAGCCTCGAGACGGCCTCGTTCTCAGCGCTTCAGCGCGAGGGTGAGGCCGTCTGCCATGGGGAGCATGCTCAGATCCACGCGCGCGTCGGCGTGGATCTTCGTGTTGAGCACGCGGAGGGCGACCGTGTCGGCGTCTTTCTCGTTCGGGTCGGCCACCTTTCCGCTCCAGAGCACGTTGTCGATGGCGATGAGCCCGCCGGGGCGGACCAGCTCGAGGCAGCGCTCGTAGTAGGCGTCGTAGCCCGACTTGTCGGCGTCGATGAAGGCAAAGTCGAAGGTGCCTCGCCCGCCCGTGGCCAGCAGACCGTCGAGGGTCTCGGTGGCGGGGGCGATGCGCAGGTCGATGCGGTCGGCCACCCCGGCCTCCTGCCAGTAGCGTCGTGCCACGGAGGTCCACTCGTGGCTCACGTCGCAGGCCACGAGGCGGCCGTCGGGGGGAAGGGCGCGTGCGACCGAGAGGCTGCTGTAGCCCGTGAACGTGCCCACCTCGAGCGCCTTGCGCGCGCCCATGAGTCGCACGAGCAGCGCCATCAGCTGCCCCTGCTCCGGGCTGATCTGCATCCCGCCCTGGGGAAGCAGGGCGGTCTCCTCGCGCAGCCGGCGCAGCACGGCGTCGTCGCGAACGGATACGGCTTGCAGGTATTCGGCCACCTGGGAGTCGAGGGCCCAGTGATCTCTGCTCATGAATCGACCTTTCTTGGGAGGTGCGTCTGGGGGAGACGGCAGGCTGGTTCGGCGAGATAGGAGTGAAGCCTGCCTGCTGGCGAAATCAGGCGAGGGCATGGAAAGAATCATCCAGAAACGCTATCGGGTGCTGCGCACGCTCGGCCGGGGAGGGCTCGGGGCCGTATACCTGTGCGACGATCTGCGCCTTCCGGGCCGTCAGTGGGCCGTGAAGCAGATGAACAGCCCGCACCCCGACATGTTCGATCGCTTCCGCGCCACGTTCGTGAGCGAGGCCGAGACCCTCTCGCAGCTGCGCCATCCCAATCTTCCCGACATCTCCGACTTCTTCGAGGAAGAGGGGCAGCTCTATCTCGTGATGGAGTACGTCGACGGGGAGAACCTCGCCGAGCACGTGCGGCGTCGGGGGGCGCTCGATGAGCGCGAGGCCTTCCGCATCGGCCGCACCCTGCTGGGCATCCTCGCGTATCTCCACCAGCATCAGCCGCCCATCATCTTCCGTGACCTCAAGCCCGAGAATGTCATGATCACGCGCACCGGGCGCGTGAAGCTCATCGATTTCGGTCTTGCTCGTCGGTTCGCGCCGGACAAGCGCGCCGATACCCTGCCCTCTGGCAGCGTGGGCTACGCCGCGCCCGAGCAGTGGGAGGACAGCGGTCAGACCGACGCCCGTTCCGACATCTATGCCTGGGGAGCCACCCTCGTCTATCTGCTGACGGGGAAGATTCCGTCGCCCGTGTTCCCCATGGCCGGATTGCGGGAAGACACGCGCCTCAGCCCTGCTGCCCGCTCTATCCTCGAGCGCTGCACCCGAGCGCGTCCGAACGAGCGCTTCACCGACGTGTCCGCCGTCGACGCAGATGTGCGCACCCTCATGCGAATCCTGGCTGTCGACGACGATGAGAGCGACGCGCGCGAGAGCGATGGCCTCGATGCGGGGCACGATCCGCCGCCCGTGGCGTCCCCCGCGATGGGAGGCGGTGCTTCTCGAGAGGCTTCAGCCGCGCTGGAACCGTCGTCGTCTTCTGATTCGAGCCGACGGTCGCCGGCGAACGCGGCGGCAGATGCTTCGGGGGGGGCTGGGAACGAGACCCGCCGAGGAGGCGCTTCACCGTCGGCGCCGGGTGGCGCATCTCTGGGAGGAGCGGGGGCGTCAGCGCGCGCGTCTCGTGTTCCCCGAGGACTCGAGCGCTTTGCCACGAGCAGCGCCGCCTTCGTGCTGCTCGTGCTGGCCACCCTGGTCTGGATCGGTGCCCTCGCCGTGGCGGCGACGCGTCATCCACAGGCAGGGCAAGAGACCGCTGCGCCGATCGCTCGTCCGGGCGTGGCCCCCTATCGACAGGCGCTGGCCGACGCCGGGCGCCGCGAGAAGGCGGTCTCGCTCTACGCGAGCGAGCACTGGGCGGAAGCCATCGCGGCGCTCGACCCGCTGGTCACCGAGACGCCGCAGGATGCCGAGCTTCAGATACTGTCGGCCAATGCCTACATCTTCTTGCAGAAGGCCCCCTATGTGCGCATCCCCTTCGTGGGCTCCGGCACCGGACCGGATGCGTTCGACTCGATGGTGCACCTCCTTGGCCTGGGGCTCGCCCAGGCCACCGTGAACGCCCGTGGCGGCATTCAAGGGAAGAAGGTGGTGATCGATGTCTACGACGATCACTCGCAGGTCGATCGGTGCATCGAGATCTCGCAGCAGCTCGTGAAGAACCCCGATGTTCGCGTGGTTCTCGGTCCCACCAACAGCCAGCGCGCGTTGGCCGTGGCGCCCATCTACAACCACGCGCGGGTGAGCCTCGTGGCCCCCACCGCGTCGTCGCTGGCCGTGTGGGACGCTGGCGCCTACATCTTCAGCGCCTCCGACTCTCGCCCCCCTCGCGTGAAGGCACTGGCCGATTTCATGGCCGACCAGGGCGTGAAGTCTGCAGGCATCGTGTGCGAGCGCACGAGCCGCCTGTCGCACGAGATGGCCGATGCCTTCACCGAGAAGATGAAGGCGCGCGATGTGCAGGTGTCGGTGCTCCCTCCCTTCCGTGAGGGGGAGTCAGACTTCACCGAGCAGGTGAACGCCATCGCGCAGGCCCA
>RGZZ01000406.1 GCA_010028905.1 Pseudomonadota bacterium
ACGATGGCGTGGGCAGCATTGCGCGATAGGGCGCGAACATCGCCAGCCCCGTCACGGCTGCAAGCCCCGAGAGCGCTGTCGTGAGAGAGACATCGCTGGCCGATCCCACAGGGCTCTGGCCCAGCTCGCCTCGTACGGAGCGGGTGGCGTCGACGAGCCATTCGAGCAGCCTGCTCCCCCTCCGGGTCGGCGCGTTCACGACGCTCTTTTGAATGATGAGGAAGACCAGTCCGACAAACAAAATCTCCACGACGAGAAAGCCTACGGGTCGATCGAGCACCACGCCGCGAACCAGTCGCAGCCCCCCCAGGGCCATGACGACAAGGGCCGGCGCTGCCGAGGCGACGGCTCTGCGACGGCGCGTCTCCGCCGACGGGACGAGGCCGTCGTCGCGCAGCATCTGCCGCAGCCGCGGCTCCTCGTCGGCCGCGAGGCTGTCGACCTCCGCGGTGAGCACGCTCGCACTGAACGTCCCCCCTCTCCTGGCCAGCTCCCCCGCCAGACGACGCAGGATGGGCGACGGGGAAGCGCCCGATGCGAGCAGGAACTGCCCGTCGACGGCCCCCGTGGTCACGAAGCCTTCCGCCAGGGCGGTTGCAAGGATCCAGTCGCGAAGTCCGCGCTGCCCGTCGCGCAGCACGGCAACGAGCGCGAGGTCGTCACCCGACGGCAGGTTGCCCTCACGCAGGTGAGGCCGTGCCGAAGCGGCGCCTCCCGACTCCTGGACGATGAAGTTGCGCGCGACGTAGCCCACGATGAGGGCTGCAATGAAGAACCCGACAAACCAGACCAGAAAGACAGGGCCCGCTGGCATGTTCACAGGCCAGAAGTCGAGGAGATTCATGAGCTCCCTGCGTTTCCTCCGTCAGACGTCACGTCATCCACAGTTCGCCCCGACAGAGGGGCGCTCCCTTCGAGCGCCGCACCCCACCCGCGGGTCGCCCACGCACGCGCTCCCGTGCTGCAGGGAGGCACCACGAGCAGGAGTCGGGGCACGCCGGGGGAACCGAGGACTCTCATGAACATCCATCTCGTCTTCTCGCTGTTGGGGGCCGACCGCGCCGGCCTCGTCGATCAGATCTCGCAAGCCGTGACGCAGAGCGGTGGCAATCTGGAAGAATCGCGCATGGCGTCGCTGGGCAGCGAGTTCGCCGTGATGATGCTGGTGCGCGTCGACGCAAGTCGGCGCAACGGCCTCGAGGCCGCCGTGCGGTCGTGCGCAGAAGTGCTGCAGATGAGCGTGCAGTGCAAGGAGACAAGCGCGGCAAACGAGACTCAGGGTCGGCGCGAGATGCGCGTGACCGTGAGCGGCGCCGATCACGAAGGCATCGTGCATCCCATCGTCAACTGGCTCGCCTCGCAAGGGTGCTCCATCGCCAGCCTCACGTCACAGGTCAGCCCCGCTCCCCACACCGGCACCGAGCTGTTCTCCATGCGCCTCTGGGTGGAGGCGCCCAGCGCGCTCTCCGCCGCCCAGGTGCAGCGCGGCCTCACAGCGGTGGGGGACCGGCTCAACGTCGATGTGGACGTGGCGGAGAATTCACCCTCAGTTCGGCAGGAGATCGGCTGACACCAGCGAATTTCACTCGACTTTTCAGGCTCTGGATCCAAGGTTTTTCAGAACTGTTCCAGGGTCGGGCCGTACAATCGGGCAGTACGCCCCCGTGCGGTTGTAAAAGCGGGCTCAACGCATCCGGCGCCCCCCCAGGCGCCGAGCGGAACCCAGATTCAGAAGCCCCCGTGTTCGAGCGACTTGTCGCAGGGCGAGCCCCGCGGCAGGTCCTTTTGCACATTTAACTTGTGAAAAAAGGAGCAACCCCTCTCATGTCGGTCACGGCACCCGCGCAAGCCGAAGGCGCTTCCCGCCTCCCGCGCGCCATGAAGCCTCTGATTCTCGGGCTCCTCAGCGCCCTGCTCATGGTCGCGAACGCCCTCCCCTCGTTCGCCAGCGAAGCTGAGCTCAATCTCCCCGACATCACATCGCAGTTCGGGGGCGTCAGCGGCAAATCGCTGCTGATGTTCGGCCTCCTCATCTGCCTCGCAGGGTTCGCGTTCGGACTGATGCAGTTCATGCAGGTCAAGAACATGCCCGTCCACCCCTCGATGGCCGAGATGAGCGAGCTCATCTATGAGACCTGCAAGACCTACATGCTGACCCAGGGCAAGTTCCTGGGCATGCTGTGGGTCGGCATCGCGGTCATCATGGCCATCTACTTCAAAGGCGAGGGCGTGGCCACGGTCGCGCTCATCCTCGGCATGTCGGTTCTGGGCATTCTCGGCTCGTACTCCGTGGCCTGGTTCGGCTGCCGCATGAACACCTACGCCAACTCGCGCACCGCGTTCGCCTCGCTGCGCGGCAAGCCGTACAACGTGTACGCGGTGCCGCTGCAGGCCGGCATGAGCATCGGCGTGCTGCTCATCAGCCTCGAGCTCATCATGATGCTCGTCATCCTGCTGTTCATCCCCAAGGAGCTTGCGGGCGCCTGCTTCGTGGGCTTCGCCATCGGCGAGTCGCTGGGCGCTTCCGCGCTGCGCATCTGCGGTGGTATCTTCACCAAGATCGCCGACATCGGCTCTGACCTGATGAAGATCGTCTTCAACATCAAGGAAGACGACGCCCGCAACCCGGGCGTCATTGCCGACTGCACGGGCGACAACGCGGGCGACTCGGTGGGACCCACCGCTGACGGCTTCGAGACCTACGGCGTGACGGGCGTGGCCCTCATCTCGTTCATCGCCCTTGCGGCGGGCAAGACGATGGGCGCCGGGCTGCCGGGCGGCATGACCCAGGCGAGCATCCAGTCCGACCTGCTGGTGTGGATCTTCGTGATGCGCATCATGATGATTCTCACCTCCATCGTCTCGTACTTCTTCAACGAGCTCGTGCTCACCAAGCCGAAGTACGCCAATGCCGACACGATGGACTTCGAGCACCCCCTCACCGTGCTGGTGTGGCTCACCTCGATTCTCTCCATCGTCGTCACCTTCGGCGTGAGCAACTGGCTCTTGAGCGCCTACGGCGACCTGTGGTGGAAGCTCTCGGTGATCATCTCGTGCGGCACCATCGCCGCCGCCATCATCCCCGAGCTCACCAAGGCCTTCACCTCCGCCTCCTCTCGCCACGTGGCCGAAGTCGTGTCGTCTTCCCGTGAAGGCGGCGCCTCGCTCAACGTTCTGGCCGGCATGGTCGCGGGCAACTTCAGCGCCTACTGGATGGGCATCATCATCGCCGGCCTGATGGGCGTGGCGTACTTCACCAGCACGCTCGGTCTCGACGCCATCATGATGTACCCCTCCGTGTTCGCCTACGGTCTCGTGGCCTTCGGTATGCTCGGCATGGGCCCCGTCACCATCGCGGTCGACTCGTACGGCCCCGTGACCGACAATGCCCAGTCGATCTATGAGCTCTCACTCATCGAGAACGTGCCGGATGTCGAGAACGTCATCGAGCGCGACTACGGCTTCAAGCCCGCCTTCGACAAGGCGAAGCACTACCTCGAGGCCAACGACGGCGCCGGGAACACGTTCAAGGCCACTGCAAAGCCGGTGCTCATCGGCACGGCCGTCGTGGGCGCTACCACCATGATCTTCTCGATCATCCTCAAGCTCGGCGAGCACATGGGCGGCGCCGACAAGGTGGCGGAAAGACTTTCGCTCGTCGACCCGATGGTGCTGCTCGGCCTCATCTGCGGCGGCGCCACCGTGTTCTGGTTCTGCGGCGCCTCGATGCAGGCCGTCGTGGCAGGCTCGTACAAAGCCGTCGAGTTCATCAAAGCCAACATCCGCCTCGACAACGTTGAAAAGGCTTCCATCGAAGACTCCAAGCGTGTGGTGGGAATCTGCACCGAGTACGCGCAGATGGGCATGATCAACATCTTCGGCGCCATCTTCTCGCTCACGCTCGCCTTTGCGTGCTTCAACCGCTTCTTCTTCATCGCGTATCTCGTGTCCATCGCCGTCTTCGGCCTGTACGAGGCCATCTACATGGCCAACGCCGGCGGTGCGTGGGACAACGCGAAGAAGGTCGTCGAGGTTGACCTCAAGGAGAAGGGCACCGAGCTCCACGCCGCCACCGTGGTGGGCGATACCGTGGGTGACCCCTACAAGGACACCTCCTCGGTGGCCCTCAACCCAGTCATCAAGTTCACCACGCTCTTCGGCCTGCTGGCCGCAGAGATGGCCATGGGCCTGGAGAAAGAGGGCTCTGTCAACTACGGCATCGCCATCTTCTTCTTCGTCGTGGCCTGCGCGTTCGTGTACCGCAGCTTCTACGGCATGCGCATCGTGAGTGCGAAGAAGTAGCACCTGAGCGATTGCGCTGCCGGGCGGGGTGACCCGCCTGTGCGCGCGGACGCACGATAAGAAGAGAGGGACGCACCGTTGGTGCGTCCCTCTTGTTTTTCAACCAAGACCCAGGGCACTCCGAAAAAGGCAGCCCTGGTTACTTCGATGACCCTGTCGATGGACTGGTTGGTGGCTTCGGTGACGTCGTCCTTCCCCCGCCTGGCGGCGGAGGTGGCGGAGGCGGGGGCGTCCCCGTTCCCGGCTTCGGCGGCGTT
>RGZZ01000407.1 GCA_010028905.1 Pseudomonadota bacterium
GCCATCGAGATGCTTCTTCCAGAAAGCGATCTGCTGTTCGAGCGTGTCTCCGGAGAGCCATTTGCGCTGCCAGCCTGCGAAGTCGGCGTACTGCACGGGAAGCGGGGTCAGGTCGGGTTCCTGCCCACCCGTGAAGGCTGCGTAGAGCGTGCGCATCTCGTGCGACAGCACGCCTGTCGACCAACCGTCTGAGACGATGTGATGCATCGAGATGAGCAGAACGTGGTCTTCACCTGAGAGCCGCAGCAGGTGGACTCGGATGGGCCACTCTTCCGCCAGGCGGAAGGGCAGCGAGGCCGCCTCTGCAGCTTCGTCTCTCGCGTGCAGCTCTCGTGTCTCGCCGTCGGGGAGAAGGCTCAGATCGGTCACGCGCAGCGCCAGGGAGGCCGGTGCATCGACACACTGCGCCGGGTGTCCGTCGATGGCGATGAAGCGGGTGCGCAAGGTCTCATGGCGTGCGACAAGGGTATCGAAGGTGCGTCGCAGGGCGTTCATGTCAAGGGGGCCTGTGAGGCGCAGATAGAAGGGTATGGTGTAGAGCGGGTTTTCGCCCATGAGCTGTTCGATGAACCAGAGACGCTCCTGGGCGAACGAGAGCGGTAGGTGGTCTTCCCCTCTTGGGAGCAGGGTCAGTGCCGGACGCACGCGCTCATCTGCGTCCTGCAGAGCGGCGGAGATCTCGGCGACGGTGGGGCCTGCGAAGAAGGTCTGGAGAGACACCTCCTTGCCAAGGGTGCGCGCGATGCGCGACACCACCTGCGTTGCGGAGAGCGAGTGGCCGCCGAGGTCGAAGAAGCTCTCGTTGATGCCGACCTGGTCGAGACCGAGGACATTGGCGAAGATGGTGGCGATCATCTCCTCGACGGGGGTGCGCGGCGCGGTGATGCGTTCGACGTCACGCTCGGGCGCGGGAAGCGCGTGCCGGTCGATCTTGCCGCTGGTGTTGAGGGGGAGCCGCTCGAGCCTGACCCAGGCGGTGGGGACCATGTAGTCGGGCAGTCGTTCACTCAGCCAGCGCTTCATGGCAGCTTCGAAGCCCGCGCTGCTGCCTGTGTGCGGTGCGGGCTCGACCCACGCCACAAGCTGCCCGTCGCGCACACTCACGGCGGCATTGCGCACGGCTTCGTGCCGACTCAATTCAGCTTCGACCTCGCCGGGTTCGATGCGGAAGCCCCGCAGCTTGACCTGGTCGTCTGCGCGGCCCAGAAAATCGAGTGTCCAGGGTGCTTCCGGGTCGGCCGACATCGTCACCCATCGGCAGCGGTCGCCGCTATCGTACATGCGAGCACCGTTCACGTCGCTGAAGGGGTCTGGGAGGAAGCGCTCGGCGGTCAGGCCGGGGCGGGAGACATAACCGCGGCCAACACCTGCGCCGCCGATGTACAGCCGCCCTGGAACGCCGAGGGGCAAGGGCTCGAGCTGGTCGTCGAGCACGTACAGGCGTGCGCCTGGCATGGGGCGCCCGATGGGAACGCGTCTGTCGTTCGCTTCGGTGCACGGGAAGACGGCGGCGCAGATGGCAGTCTCAGTCGGGCCATAGGCGTTGATGATTCGAGTTCCTTGCGCGTGCTTCTGCAGAAGGCCAGGGGAAGCGGCCTCACCTGCTGCATCGAGGCACTCCAGGACGGCGGTGTCGGTGATGTCGAGCGCTGCAAGGAGCGTGGGCGTGAGTGTGAGATGGGTGACGCCATATTCTCGCAGGCGGCGAGCAAGAAGCGAGACCGCTTTGGCGCCTTCCGCTGCTTCGGCCACAAAGTGCGCTCCAGCGGAGAGGGCTCCAAACAATTCCCAGACGGCCGCGTCGAATGTCAGCGCCGCTACCTGCAGAACACAGTGCTCTGCCTTCAGGCCGCGTATCTTCTGCTCGCCTGCGATGGAGCTGCAGATAGCGCGGTGGCTGATGCTTGCACCCTTGGGCTCACCTGTGGACCCGGAGGTGAAGATGACGTAGGCGGTCTGCAGCGGGTGTGTCATCACGCGAGGTCGTGTCGATGGCAGCGTGGCGCTCAGGCGCTCGATGAAGGCCACGTCGATGAGCGTTCTTGCGCCGGCGAGCCGCATCTGTGCTTCACGTCGTTGTACAGGGTGCTCGGGGTTGAGCGGTAGAAACGCGCCCCCCGCCTTGAGCACACCGAGCTCGGCGATGATGGCGTCGAGGCCGCGGGGCAGGCAGATGGCTACGGGTTCCTCGGGCGCGAGACCAGCGTGCAGCACTGCATGGGCCACGCGGTTGGCGCGGTGCTCGACCTCGGCATAGGTGAGATGCGCATCGCCACAGATCAGCGCCACGGCGTGCGGGGCTACGTCGGCGTGATGCTCAAAGGCGGCGTGAAGCAGGGCTGGCGAATCGGGTGAGCGCATCGAGGGTGTGCCTGACCATCTGAGTGCGCGGGCTCTGTCGGCCGATGATGAGGTCGAGAGCCGCGAGATGGGTTGCTCGGGTGTCTCACACACGCACGCGAGCAGCGACTTGAATTGCGCTGCCATGGCGTCGATGCTGATCGCTTCGAAGAGGTCGAGGCTGTAGACCAGCCGGCAGACAAGTTCTCCGTCGTGCTCCCAGAGGTGTACCTCGAGGTCGTTTCGCACGGTGGGACTTCCCGCGGTGAAGGCTTCAACGGCCAGTTGTCCGAGGCTGAATCGCTTGAAGTCTGTGTTCTGCAGAGCGAAAGCGATCTGCGTAACGGGCTCGTACTCGAGGTGACGCTCTGGGTTCAGTGCCTCGACGACCTTTTCGAACGGTACGTCTTGATGTGCGTAGGCGTCGAGGCTTGCGTGTCGGGTCTGCGCGAGCAGCTCGATGAAGGTGGGGTTGCCAGAGAGGTCGCTGCGGATGGCGAGGGTGTTGACGAAGAAGCCGACAAGGCCCTCGATCTCGGGCACGGTGCGGTTTGCCACAGGCGAGCCGATGACCAGATCGTTGCTTCTGCTCCAGCGCTGCATGAGCACTGCGAAGGCGGCACGAAGCACCATGAAGAGGCTTGCATCGCTCGCCTTGGCGAGCGCGCGCAGGCGTGCCGTGAGGGTTGCGTTCATCGTGGTCGTAACCGTTCCCGCGCGATAGGTCGGGCGAGGAGGGCGCGGGTGGTCGTAGGGGAGCTCGAGCAGCGGTGGGGCGCCGTCGAGGTGGGTCTTCCACCAGGTGGTCTGGCGCTCGAGCTCGGTCCCTGTGAGCCATTCACGCTGCCAGCGGGCAAAGTCGGCATACTGCACGCCAAGGGGCGCGAGTGTCGGCTCCTGGTTCTGGGTGAACGTGCTGTAGAGCGCATCGAGCTCATGCGAAAGCACGCCCAGCGACCAGCCGTCAGAGGCGATGTGGTGCAGGGTGATGAGCAGCACGTGATGGTGTGAACCGAGGCGTAGCAGGCGCATGCGAATGGGCCAGTCTGCGGCGAGGTTGAAGGGGGTGGAGGCCTCTTGGGCCGCGTCATCTTCTGTCGCTTGCTCGCGCGCCTCGTGGTTCTCGATTGCCGTGAGGTCGCGCAGGAGCATCGGAACGTGCGCAGGCGGATCGACGACCTGTACGGGGACCCCATCGATGGCGATGAATCTAGTGCGCAGCGTTTCGTGTCGAGTGATGAGGGCGTCGAGGGCAGACTGTAGCGCGGCGATATCGATGAGGCCTTCGATTCGCAAGGCGAGCGGCATGTTGTAGAACGCATTGTGCCCCACGAGCTGCTCGAGAAACCAGAGCCGCTCCTGGCCGAACGAGAGCGGCAGGGGGCGGCCATCGCGGGGCTGGGACACGAGCGCCGGCCTGACGTTACCGTCGGCGTCGTGCAGGGCGGCGGCGATCTCGGCGACGGTGGGGCCGGCGAAGAAGGTCTGCAGCGACACCTCCTTGCCCAGAGTGCGCGAGATGCGCGACACCACCTGGGTCGCCGAGAGCGAGTGGCCGCCGAGATCAAAGAAGCTCTCGTCGATGCCGACCCTTTCGAGGCCGAGAACGTCGGCGAAGATGGCGGCGATCATCTCTTCGACGGGGGTGCGCGGCGCGGTGATGTGATCCGCGCCGCGCGTGGGCGCAGGGAGTGCGCGGCGGTCGACCTTGCCGCTGGTGTTGAGGGGGAGCCGCTCGAGCACGACCCAGGCCGACGGGACCATGTAGTCGGGCAGGCGATCGGCAATCCACGTCTTGATCTCGGGGGCGAGACGGGTGGCGATGATGGGCGCAATGGGGTCGTTTGCGAGGGGCCGTTCGAGGCGCGTGGGGGCGGGCCATTCGATGGCCTGCCGAGCCGCGTCGCCGCGGGTGAAGACGGCGTCGAAGGCGCCGTCGGTGGAAGCTGCGGCAAGCGACAGCCGCAGGGTGAAGCCGTGCGCGAGGGCGAGTGCGTGGAGCACTTCGGGGTCGAGGTCGCCTGTCGATTCGGTGGCACGTTGCGATTCGAGTGCGGCGTGCAGATCAGCCGCGGTCATCACAGAGGTGCCGGTTGTCTGCGATGCGTTCTCGCTTAGCGACCTCTGTGTGAAGCGATCATCCCGGGTTCGCGCATTGTCGATGCGGGTGAAGGCGATGACGTCTTCGGAAGCTTCTCGCAGCTTCGCGGCGAT
>RGZZ01000408.1 GCA_010028905.1 Pseudomonadota bacterium
GTTCGTCCTCAAGACAAACGAAACCCTGACAAGAGCTCCGGGGTCGCCACCCATAGAATCACGCGCGAACTCCGTGGGACCACGCCGCCGGCAGGGCACCTGAAGCCACCTTCGCGCACTGCCGTCGCGTGGGCGGACGGCCTGCTGAGCGCCCCGATCCACCTCAGTCCACCACGACACCGTGGGGGACAAGCCGATGTCCACCACGACACCGTGGGGGACAGCCTTCCACGAAGGCTCCACGGGCGAGCGCGACACCGTGTCCACCACGCCACCGTGGGGGACAACCCCGCGTCCACCACGACACCGTGAGGGACAACCCTGCGGAGCTGCACCAGCGAGGGCGCCACACCAAGGCAGCACACCACGCAAAAACCCGCAGGACTGGAACCGAACCGCGCAGAAAGCGGCGCCCGCCGTGCCCACTAGCATCCACGACGCCCCCACCTTCATCGAAAAGCCAGAGCCCATGCCCCACGCTTCCTCGCTCAGACCCGACCACTGGAACTCCTTCCAGTCCTGCCTCACGCGCCTTCGCTCTCGTCGCGGACGACTCGTTGCATTCGGGGGAGGGCGCGATCCGCGCGGCTGGGTGCGCCCTGCCTTCGTGCACCTCGCGGGAGGTGACGCTGCACGGATCGCCATCGTGCCCGTGGCCAGCCACCGCGAAGAGACGGCTGGGATGTACGTCGACATGTTCTCGCAGCTCGGCGCTCGCGACATCTGGGTGGTCGACCCCGAAGGCGAGCAGGCCGACCACCCAGCGGTGGACGACGCTCTCGCGCACGCCAGCGGCATCGTGCTGACCGGCGGCGATCAGAAACGCCTGGCCCGACAGCTCCGCGGAACACGTGCATTGAACGCCCTCGAGCAAGCACTCGAGCGTGGCACCCCCGTGTACACCACCAGCGCAGGCACCATGGCCTTGAGCGACGTCATGATTGCAGGCCTCGACGACGAGGCGCGGGTCATCCTCGAAGATGGTCTCAGCATGCTCCCTGGGCTCACCAT
The DNA here is from genome assembly GCA_010028905.1 of Pseudomonadota bacterium. NCBI lineage: Bacteria > Pseudomonadati > Pseudomonadota > Pseudomonadota bacterium. Next base: position 1,012 of record RGZZ01000408.1, read on the forward strand.
CGAGACACACGTCAACACGCGGAACCGACACGGCCGGCTCACCGAGCTCCTCGGACGCCAGGTGAATGCACTGGTGGTCGGTCTCGACGAGGACACCGCCCTGGTCTTTGAAGCGCACTCCTCGAGAGCGCTCGTACTGGGAACAGGGAGCGTCGTGTTCCTGGCCCGCGAAGGCGCGGCGGCGAATGCGCCTCGCTTCCACGCGGGCGACACCATCGACCTGGCCGACTTCACCCCCTGACCCCACCGCAGCACCCTGACCCCACCGCAGCACCCTGACCCCACCGCAGCACCCTGACCACGTGCGGCAGGGAATCGCATATCAATCCGAGGAATCTCCCAACACGAGCCGACAAGAGCACGCGACTCGCCCACCCCCGAACACGAGGCATGGAATGCAACCCACTGAAGACATCTACACCGAGCCGGACGATCTCGACATCGACACGCTGCGCAACCTGGGTCCGCTCACCGCGCTCGCAGGCATCTTCGAGGGCGACAGCGGCGCTGACGTGCACCCCTCGGAAGACGGCGCGGAGGGCGACGCCTACGTCGAGCGCTACGAGGCCCAGCCCATTGATCCCCAGCTCAACGGTCCACAGGTTCTCTATGGGCTGCGCTATCACACCCACATCCGAAAGCCCGGCGAGATCGAGACCTTTCATGACCAGGTGGGATACTGGCTCTGGGAACCCGCCACGCACACGCTCATCCAGACCCTCACCATCCCCCGCGGCCAGACCGCCCTCGCCATCGGAACAGCTGCGCCCGACGCGCGCACCTTCACGCTCACCGCCACCCTGGGCTCGCCGACCAGCGGCATCAGCTCGGCCCCTTTTCTCGACCACGCCTTCAAGACGACCGAGTACCGGATCACCGTTTCCATCAACGACGACGGCACCTGGTCGTACGATCAGGACACTGTCATGACCGTGCTCGGTCGCACAGAGCCGTTCCACCACACCGACCGACACACCTTGCGCAAGGTCGCCGATCCCACGCCCAACCCGTTGGCGGCGGCCGCGCAGCAGCGCTGAGAGGAGCATCCATGGGCTGGAGCCTTCACAAGTCGATCAACTTCGGGCCCGTACGCGTGAACGCGGGAAAGACGGGGCTGAGCTTCTCCGTGGGACAGGGGCCGTTCCGCGTCGGCGCCTCCACAACAGGACGCACCTATGGCAGCGCCACGGTGCCCGGCACGGGCCTTCGCTACACCCAGTCGTTCAGCAAGGGCACGCGGCCCGCTGAGCCCACCTATCTCGGATGGATTGCCGCAGCCGGCATGTTCATCTGGCAGAAGTTCCTGAAAGGATGACCACGAGAATGTCTGCTGTCGAGTACGTTCGAATCTTGCGCACCCACGAGTCGGAGCGCTATCTGCTCCGCGTCGCAGGACAGGAGGCGGGGGCACTCGATCTGCACTTCCTCGCTTCCGGGTCTGTGGCCGGCACCATCATCCTGCTCGAGGAGGGCGCCATCAGCGATGACGACGTGCCCACGCTGCTCACCCAGATCGACGAGCAGCTGCTCCCCGACGCCACGTTCAAGGAGCACAACATCTTCTTCACCGTGGTGCGGGGACGGGTGCTCGGCAGCTTCCAGCCGGACGGTCGCTGAGCAACCGGCAACGCAACGGGCCTCCGCCACACCCGCACCTCAGGTCGGGCTCAAGCCATCGCTACGCCCGTCACCGTCGGTTCAGTCTCGCTTCTCTGGGGAAGCCTCGCCCTGCATGACGCTCCCGGCGAACTTGTTCACCAGATTCGGGATGTTTACGTTCTTGGCATCCATCATCTTGCAGAAGGCCGCGGCCACCGAGAACCCAACGGTCAGCGCCAGGCCCGCTTTGCACATGCCCTCGAATGCCTTGCCCATGGCGGCCCAGTCATCGAGGGCCACCTCTTGCGCTGGCAGCCCCGCCAAGGGTGCACGGGCAACCGTGTGGGAACGGGCCTCGCGGGCCTCTTCGGACGGCTGGTTCATAAGATGAGCCCTCACCTTTCTCGCTGAAGAGATGTCGCTCCGTGAATCGGCTGCGCCCGAGCAGTGCCTCACCGCGAGGGGTGATGCTGAAGCACCAGTCGACGTGGCCGACCGTTGCCACGCAGCGCAGACATGAGGAGTATACCCCTTCAGCACGCGCACTTCCCCCTCGACGGCCGCACCTCCCCCTCGTTCCCAGGTGACACCCGACCCTCCCACGCGCAGGCCTCAGGCGTCAACAATGGTCCAGGCGACAGAAACAAGAGCGGTCGCGCAGCACGGCCGGCGAAACGGGAGTCCCGGACGTCGCGATCGAAGGGCGCAGCCTCACGAAACGCGAAACGGGAGGCCGCGCGGCTCATATGGTCGCAGTCCAAGACATCTCAGGGAGCCCATCGACCGGTGAAGAGAACCACCAGACCGCTCTACGTCGTGAAGACCTCACCCATTCATGGAAGGGGCGTGTTCGCCGCGCGCGACATCCGCAAGGGTGCCCGCATCATCGAGTACACGGGCGAACGCGTCTCGCAGGAAGAAGCGAACAGCCGCTATGGTGACGATGACTCAGACCGCCCACACGTGGTGCTCTTCACCGTTGACGATGACACCGTCATCGACGCCGCCGTGGGCGGCAACGAGGCGCGCTTCATCAACCACTCGTGCACGCCGAACTGCGAGGCCGTGGAAGATGGAGGGCGCATCTACATCGAGGCGACGCGAACGATTCGCCAAGGCCAGGAGCTGTTCTACGACTACAAGATGCAGCACGAGGACCACGCCGAGGAGGAGACCCGTCAGCGCTACGCGTGCGGATGCGGCACCACCGCCTGCCGCGGCACGATGCTCGACATCGACAGAGACTGAACGCGACCCGAGATCTGTGGCGAGAGACCGCGGGTGACGGCGGGCCAAAGCGCGGTGATGGCTGCGAAAGCGGCGATAGCGGGTCTGCGAAGGCGTTCGCCGCCGCTGCGATGTCGCGTCAGTACGCCTCTTCCTCGATGACCATGGCGTTGGCGCCCTGCCCCTCGAACGCGTGGGTGATGACGATGCGGCGGCGCGTTGGCCACCCGCGCTTCAGTGCGAAGTGCGTGACGCAGCAGTACTCCACCTGAGGCTCGCCCGCCGCCTTCCCCTCGCTTACGAGATAGACCTCGCGCTCACCCTCGAGCACCTCGACGCGCGCAAGCGTGTGGCTCATGGCGAGGGGACGACCGCTCACCGCCTCGATGCTCTTCCAGGCCCTCCTTGTCTCGACTGGCTCGATGGGAAACGTCATGAACGGCAGCACCGGGGGCACGGGGTCTGCGGCAAGAAGCTCACCACGGTGGCTCACGTGGTAGACCGCGGTCATCTGATCCTGCCACGGGACAAGGCGGGGTGGCTCGACCATGCGCGTGGTGAGCTCGAGACGCGCGCTCTTGTCGGTCAGGCGTTCGAGCACGGTGAGCGTTCCCTCGAGCACCATCTGGTCTTCGAGGCGCGTGTCGTCAGCGCGATCGATGACCTGGCTGATCGTGTGCCGGAGACGCAGCACGTCACCCTGCTGAA
>RGZZ01000409.1 GCA_010028905.1 Pseudomonadota bacterium
TGGGGGTGGGGTCGTGGGCGTCACCCACCACGCAGGCCGGCGAGGTGGTGAGTCGGGTCGACAGTCGCACCTCTTTCACGTCCTTCTCGAGCTTCGACGCCATCCACGACATCATCGCGGCGAAGTCTTTCTTCTGCTGCTCGCGTGCGGCCTCGGCCGACTTCTTCTCGTCTTCGGTGTCGAGATCGACCTGCCCCTTGGCGATGGATTTGAACGACTTGCCGTCGAACTCAGCCACCATCTCGGTCCACATCTCGTCGATGCCGTCGGTGAGCAGCAGCACCTCGTAGCCCTTGGCGCGGAAGGCCTCCATGTGGGGCGAGTTCTCGAGCGTGGCGCGCGAGTCGCCGGTCATGAAGAAGATGTCCTTCTGACCTTCCTTCATGCGCTCGATGTACTGGCGCAGCGACGTGGTGCCGGTCTCGGCGTGGGTCGACTCGAACCGAGCAAGCTCGAGCAAGGTGTCGCGGTTCTCGAAGTCGCCGTACAGCCCTTCCTTCAGCGCGCGGCCGAGGGCGGTCCAGAAGGTGTCGTAGCTCTCGGGCTTCTCGCTGGCCAGCTCTTGCAGGGTCGAGAGCACCTTCTTCACGAGGCGGCGGCGCATCTGCTGGATCTGGCGGTCTTGCTGCAGGATCTCGCGCGAGACGTTGAGCGAGAGGTCTTGCGCGTCGACCACGCCCTTCACGAAGCGGAGGTACTCGGGCATGAGCGCCTCGCAGTCGTCCATGATGAAGACGCGCTTCACGTACAGCTGCACGCCGCGCTTCGCCTCGCGCATGAACAGGTCGTACGGAGCCCGCGACGGGATGAACAGCAGCGCTTCGTACTCGAAGGTGCCCTCGGCGCGGAAGTGAATGGTCTCGAGGGGGTCGTTCCAGTCGTGGCTGACGTGCTTGTAGAACTCCTTGTACTCGTCGGCCGTCACCTCGTCCTTGGGGCGCGCCCAGATGGCCTTCATCGAGTTGAGGGTCTGGTTCTCGGTGCTGGTCTTGCCCTCTTCGCCCGGCGTCTCGACCTCCATGCGCACGGGCCACGAGATGAAGTCGGAGTACTTCTTGACGATCTCGCGCAGCTTCCAGTCTGACGTGTAGTCGTGGAGCTGATCTTCCTTGTCTTCCGGCTTCAGGTGAAGGGTCACCGACGTGCCCTGGGGCGCGTCGTCGAGCGTTTCGATGGTGTAGGTGCCTTCACCGGCCGACTCCCAGCGCGTGCCTTCGGCCTGGCCCGCGCGACGGCCCACGCCGAACTGGCCGATGAGGTCTTGGGAACCCGCCGCGTCCTTGCTCTCACGCAGCTTCTTGAGGAACTCCGCGGTCCCGGAGCGGGCGATGGTGCCGATGAGGTTCACCACGTCGTCGCGGCTCATGCCGATGCCGTTGTCTCGAATGGTGAGGGTGCGCGTCTCCTTGTCGGCGATGAGGTCGATGTGGAGGTCGCTGGTGTCGGCGATGTCGGGTTGCAGCAGGGCTTCGATGCGCAGCTTGTCGAGGGCGTCGGAGGCGTTCGAGATGAGCTCGCGCAGGAAGATGTCCTTGTTCGAGTAGATGGAGTGCACCATCAGCGTCAGCAGCTGACGGGCCTCTGCCTGGAACTCGAGGGTTTCGATCTGTGCGTTCACGGCTGTTCTCCAATGTGCGTAAGGATTGGGGGCCGGGCGCCGCGCGTGTGGGGCCTGGTGCGGTCGAGAGGGTCTGCGATTACGGTCTCGACGGCGGCTCCGGGGCGGCGTGGCCGGTCCGAAGAGGTACGCGCGCGGGGCGCGGGTTCCTTCTTTCGGCCCCCACGATTGAAGTGCGTTCGCTCGATAAGGTTCCCGAGGGGGGAGGCTGCCTTCGGGCGTCTCTCGAGACAGGGGTGACGCGCGCGCGGGGGGAACCCTCTCGACGTGTACCTCTACCTGCTCCGCTGCGCCGATGACACGCTCTACTGCGGCATCGCCGTCGACCCGCAGAAGCGCCTCGCCCAGCATCTGCAGGGGAAGGGGTCGCGCTATGTGGCCTCACGCCTTCCCGCGGCGCTCGTCTATCGCGAAGGGCCGTTCGAGACCCGAGGCGACGCGCTGCGCCGCGAGCTTCAGGTGAAGGGGCTCAGCCGCGCCGAGAAGCTGCGTCTGATCGATGGGCCACGCTCGCCAGGATCCTCGCCGCCGCCGCAACCCCGCTGAGCCAGGCCTGTTCGGCGCCGCCCCGCCCCACGGCGTCGCCGCAGAGCAGCAGGTCGGCGGCGAGGGAGAGGCACCCGGGTTCGCCGCGGGCTGCGTCTGGCGTAGCGTCTGGCGCGGAGGGCGTTGCGTCGAAGTCGCAGAGGCCGGGCACACCATCGCGCAGGTGGGCCGCGCAGGCATAGCGCCAGCGGTGAACCTTCACCTGCGCCGAGGGGTCGCGCATTGCGTCTCTGAGCAGGGGGATGGCGGCAAGCGCATCGATCACCGCGCGTTGCAGGGCCTCGCTCTCGAGATCGAGGTGCGCGGTCGCCCACGCCGGCCGGAAGTGCACGGTGAAGCGCTCTCCCGATGGGCGTCCGGGCTTGCTGCCCTCGCGTATGACGCAGGCGGCGGGGCTATCGTCGAACACGAGGATGTCGGTGTTGAGCGGAATGGGAAGGCTGCCGGACACCATGGCGGTGACGCAGGCCTGCATCGGAGGCACCGTGGAGGGCGCTTCGAGCCCGCTGGCGACGAGCAGATCGCGGGTCTGCTCGAACGGCATGGCGAGCACGACGGCGTCGAACGAGCCGAACGAGGCGTCGGCGGCCTGCAAGGTCCAGCCGTCGTCGTCGCGGGCGATGCGCGACACCCGCGTCTCGACGCGGACGTCGAGGTCGGCGGCCAGGTGGGCCGCCACGCGGTTGTTGTGAGGGAGGCCCACGAACCACTCGCCCGATCTGGGCAGGGGCTCTGCCGTGCCGTCGACGAGGCGCGCGCAATGCGGACGCCAGGGGGCGGCCAGCCCGTCTTCCACCCAGGCGTCGACGAGACGGCGAAAGGCCGGGTGCGCCGCCGTGAAGGCGGGCGCGCCGTGATCGAACCCTTCCGAGCGGCTGGCGAGGCGCCCGCCGGGTCTGCGCGCCTTGTCGAAGAGGCGCGGGCGGTGCCCGTGATCGTGCAGGGTTCGCGTGCAGGCCAGCCCGCTCACGCCGGCGCCGATCACCGCGATGCGCAGGGGCGCGTTCCCCACGATGCTCGCGTGGGGCGAGATGAGCGCGGGCCGGGTGACCTGCTCGCTGTAGCGCTTCACGTCGAGACGCGCGGCGTGCTCTCTTGAAGAGCGCGATCTCACCGTACCGGTGATCTTCTCCTCGGGAGAGAACGGGCGGTCGAAGAGGCCGAGACACCAGAGCAGCCCTCCGTACGACGACGGATCTCGACCGTCGAGGGCGTAGCGGTGATTGAGATCGATGAGCATCTCGAGGGCGCGCTGGGGCGAGGCGGTGAGCTCGAGCAGCGTCTTGCCCCACGTCATGCGCACGTTGTTGTGCAGCTCGCCGTGGATGCGCAGACAGGCCTGCGTGGCGTTCCACAGGCCGTCGGAGGTGACGCCTCGGGACAGGGTCTCCCACGTGCACGCTCGAGGGCGGGGGTCGGCGGCGTGTCGGGTCAGGGTCTCGACGGCCCAGCGCGGCAGGCTGTCGAGTGATTCGAGCGGGCCTTGCGCGCTGCGGTGCAGGCAGAAGTGATGGGCGAGCTCGCGCCAGATGATCAGCTCGTCGATGTACTTGTCGAAGCCCGCGGCCTCCCGCGCGATGCGCAGGGGTGAGACCATGCCGTAGTGCAGGTATGCTGACATCCGGCTCGAGGGGTCGCGAAGCGGGTCGTTGCGGTCGTATGCGTAGCGCGCAAGCTTCTCGCGGCGGAAGGCGTGCCAGCGAGCGTACCCCGCCGTGCTGCCGCCGATGGTGTGGGGAACGGGCGCCACGGAGTGATCGATGGCGCACGAGGCCACCAGCGCTGCGATGTCGAGGGCGCGAGGGTCGAGCGATGGCCTGTCGTCGAGTCGCGGAACGAAGCCGCTGCCGCCTTTGGCCTCTGGCCAGGCCTGCGTGAGCCGGCGCTCGAGGTCGCCCTCGATCTCCTGGCGGAAGCGGAAGGCGCGGTCGCACACCGTGCGCACGCTGCGCAGGGGAACCACGCAGGCGGTATCGACGAGCCAGAGCGGCGCAGCGCGGCTCACCGCGCGCGCCCAGCCGTCGAGGGGAGGGACGGGGAGGTCTTCGGTGACGACGAGGGCCGCGCGCGCGGCCAGGTCGCGCAGAACGCTCTCCCGCGCGCCCGGTCGCTCGACGTGCAGAAGATATCCCACGTCTCGCGCTTCGAGCTCGGCCTGCACGTCTCGGGTGCCCTGCAAGATGAACGTGTGATGCCGGTCGGAGGCGTACGGGTAGCGCTCGCTCAGGCCCTGGTAGACGAACATCGGAACGCCCAGGGCGCGGGCCGCCTCGAGCGCGGTGTCGAGGGCGGGGTTCTCGTGACCGCGGAGGGCCACGCGCATCCAGTAGATCACGAATTCACCGTGGCGTGGCTCGGCCAGGGCG
>RGZZ01000410.1 GCA_010028905.1 Pseudomonadota bacterium
GTCGCTGAAGTACTCGAACACAGTCTCGCCGTCGACCGTGTACAGCCCCTCGCTGGCCAGGGCCCGCATCAAGCGGTACATGGCGTCGGCATTGGTGCCCGTTCGCTCTGCCAGCGTCTCGGCGTCGAGCGGTCTTGACACGAGCAGATCCGGCACGCCCAGGCGGGTCATCACCATGAGGGCCTGCGATCACCAGCCCCCAAAGATCATCTGCATCAACGCGACATTGGGCGGCGGCTGCGGCGGTGAAGGGGGGGCGGCGTCGGGCCTGGCGGAAAGCCTGGTTCCTCCGATCGATTCACTGCGCGTAGCACAGCAGCTTTGTGGTGGCCGCGGTCTTCAACGACCACGGTACCCTCCCCTTCCCGATTCGCTCTTCTCACGTCCGCTACCCTACGCGATAAACAGAACCCGACATCCGAGCGTCAGACGCCCCCCTACTCGTGCCGCAGCGCCTCGATGGGATCGAGCCGCGCAGCGCTCCGCGCCGGATAGTACCCGAAGAACACCCCGACAGCCGCCGAGCAACCGAAGGCCAGCATCACGCTCGAGGCCGTCATAACAGGCGTCCACGGCGACAGCCACGCGACGACCTGCACCACGGCCGCCCCCAGCACCACGCCGACAACGCCTCCCCCCACGCTGAGCACCAGCGCTTCGATGACGAACTGCAGCATGATATCGCTGCTGCGAGCACCCACCGCCATGCGGATGCCGATCTCGTGGACGCGCTCGGTGACGCTCACCAGCATGATGTTCATGATGCCGATGCCGCCCACGATGAGCGACACCGCCGCAATGCCCCCGAGCAGCCAGGTGAATGTCGCCATGGTCTCCTCGGCGGTCTCGGAGATCTCTTGCTGGGTTCGAATGAAGAAGTCGTCGTCGCGCACATCGCGGATGTGGTGGCGCTGGCGCAGCAACGCCGCAATCTCGTCTCGCGCCATCGTGACGCGGTCGGCACTGACCGCTGACACGAGCAGCAGGCTGAACCGGTCGCCCCCCCGCATGCGGTTCATGTAGGTGGTGCAGGGCACCACCACGACGTCATCTTGATCCTGGCCGAACGTGCTCTGACCCTTCGCCGCAAGAACACCCACGATGGTGAGCGGCACCGTGCTCACGCGCAGCACCCGCCCCACCACGTCGTCTGCTCCGAACAGCTCGCGGCGCACCGTCTGGCCGATGATGCACACCTTCGCCGACGCCCGCACATCGGCCAGGGTGAAAGGAGAGCCCAGATCGCACGACCACTCGCGAATCGCAAAGTACGCCTCATTCACCCCCTGCAGCTGGGTCGACCAGTTCACGGTGGGCCCCACAGCCTGCACTCCCTTGCGAAGCACCGGCGTCAGTGCTGAGACCGACGGGCAGTCACGACCGATGGCTTCGACGTCGGCGCGGGTGAACGACTCCACCGCAGCCGCGCCCATGCGCACGCCCACCGTGGTGGCGCTGCCGCCGAACACCGTGACGAGATTCGTGCCCAGCCCCGCGATGCGGCTCTGTATGGTGGCGCTTGCCCCCTCGCCCAGCGCCACCGTCGCAATGACCGCAGCCACGCCGATGATCACGCCGAGCATGGTGAGCATGGTGCGCATCTTGCTGCGTGCCAGCGAGCGCAACGCGATGGTCATCATCATCTTCATGCGCAGGCGACCATTGCGCTCGGCCATCGCCTGCTCGTCGCTGCAGACACGCGTGTGCGACGGCACATCGCTGCGCCGCGGGCAAACCGCTCGACGAAGCGCGCTCTCAACGCGTCGCGCGAGGCACGGGCCCGGCCCCCGTTGCGGACGCGCTCGTGATCAGCCCCACCCCGACTGATTCACCGGGCTGCAGCGCTGCGTCGAGAACCTCGGTGTGCACCCCGTCGGTGATGCCACACGACACGAAGCGGGGGCGCAGGCGCCCGTCGGGCGAGGTCACCCACACCACCTGCCGCTCAGGCGGTGCATGAACCGCGGCCTCATCGGCCGGCTGGAAGCGCAGCGCGGCGTTCGGAACCCGCACCACGTCGTCGCGATGCGCCACCGCGAGGGTGAGATTGGCGGTCATGCCGGGACGCAAGACAAGCGCGTCGTTGCGCGCGTCGATGAGCACGGGATAGGTGACCACGTTCTGCACCGACTGCCACGCATTTCGTATGCTCACCACGCGCCCGCCCCGGAACACCCGGTTCGGCCATGCATTCACCGTGAACGACACCGACTGGCCCACAAACACCCTCGAGATGTCGCTCTCGTCGACCGACGCCATCACCTGGCAGCGTCGCAGCGCTGTAGCAACCTGGAACATCTGTGGGGTCTGGAAGGAAGCGGCCACGGTCTGACCCGGATCGACGAGGCGAGAGATGATCACGCCGTCGATGGGCGAACGAATCTCCACATACCCCAGGTTCACCACGATCTGGCGCAGGGTGGCACGCGTCTTCTCGAGCTGCGACAGCGCCTGACCCTGCTGCGCGTGAGCGCTCTCCAGCTGCGCCTGGGCGGTGGCCCGCCGGATCCGCGACGTGACAAGCGCCGCGAGTGCGTTTCGAACGTTTGCGTCGGCCCCCACGATGCCGGCCAGAGCCATCCTCACCTGACCGCCTGCGCCTGCCTCATCGGCCTCGGCGGTGAGCAGGCTGGCGCGGGCCGCGTCGATGTCCTGCGGCGCCACAAGCCTCTCGTTGACCAGATCGAGATTCCTCGAATAGGTGATCCGTGCCATCGACGACTGCGCGCGCGTTCGACTCACCGAGGCGCGTGCCTGCACCAGCTGCGCTTCTGCGGTGCGACGCGCGGCCCGCGCCTGGGCCAGCGTGGCCTCGGCCGCCACGACCCCTGCGTCGGCGGCGGCCACGTTCGTGCGCGCGCCCTGGAGGTCTGCCGCGGCGCTGCGAACAGCCGCGCGGGCGTTGCTGAGATCGGCTTGCGCCTGCTCGCGCTGCGCCTGCAACGTGCGCGGATCGATGCGCGCGAGCAGCTGGCCCTTGCGAACCACGCTGTTGTAGTCGACGAAGACCTGCAGAACCTGACCGGAGATCTGGCTGCCCACGTTCACGGTGAGAACCGGCTGCAACGTGCCCGTGGCCAGCACAGTCTCGTCGATGGGCCCGCGATCGACAAGGCGCGTCTCGTATCGTGCGCGAGGCACGGCGCGCCAACGCAACCAGACAGTCGAAAGCGCAATCAGCACGACCATCGCCACGAACAGCACCACGTGACGGCGCCTTCTTGCAGGCGCAGGACCTGCGGAGAGATCCGTGGGTTGCTCTTCAGTCGTGGGAGGCGACGTGTGCAGAGTCACACAGGCATGGTTCCCCACCCACGCGGAACAGTCTCACCGCAGCGTGCGATGACCTCTTCCGAAACCGCGGACGCTCAGATGTCCTTCTCGACGCGCACCTCATCAAGATGTCCGGGCAGGTCGGCAGCGTCGACGATGACGCGCACGTGATGGCCCGGCGCCTGGCGGGTGGCGACGTACGTCCAGCGATTCTCGTCGGTGCGACTGGCCTTGCCCATCTCGATCAGGTGATTCTCATCGTCGGTGATGAGCACCCCGACCTCAGCCACCTCGACGTCATCGATGGCCAGCACGTGTATCGGGTCGCCTGGGCGCCCATGATATTCTTCGAGATCGATGGCTTTGATCTCGGGCGGGCTCAGAAAATCGGCGGTGGCAACGTGAAACGGCGTCTCTTGCGTGCGTACGGCCGTCTCGACATAGGCGTCGAGGCCGTGAGACTGCCTGGCATAGGCCACGGCGTCCTTGAACACCTGCCAGTGCGGGAACGAAGCCCCTTCAAACCCGCCATCTCGGGCCACCACGTGGACCCGCCCGTCATCTCTGGGCGTCAGGCGGAGGTTCTCCCCCACCTTGCCACTGAAACCCTCGAGCTCGTGTCGGCGCTTCATCCTGGCCACGTGCGTGTACCTCCCGGCGGTGCGTTGATGGAGGCATTTTCTACGCAGCGACGCGAATCCCTGGATTCGCAGTCCTAGAAGCGGCGGTCGGCCTCGGTTGCGGGTGCGGGGTCGACGAGCGCATCGAGGGTGAGCTCGGGGCCCACGAACCCATGGGTGAACGAGGACGGAGACGACGCGGTGTAGAGCTCGTTTCCCCGGCTCATCGCGTCGAGGGCCTCATCCCCGATGCGCATCTGCTCGCCCTCGCGATACCACTGGTTGACCTCTGCATGATGCTGGCTGACATACCACGCGGCCTGCTTGAGCGACACCATCACGTCAACCGCCTTCTCCCGCCGGAGCAGGAACCGCTCACTGAAGAAGACGGTGGTGTAGTAGCGATCGCCCTTGAGCTGACGAAACCCCTTGGCGATGACCGTGGGGAGGATGGGTTCCCAGATCACGAGGGCGCCGACCTGCGGATCGGCCTCCGAGAGCAGCGGGCGATACTCCTCGATGGTGATGTCTTCCTCGCGCAAGCCGGCTTCCTTGCACGTTGCGATGAGCCAGCGCTGCAGCGAATCGCCGAGCGTGGTGGCGATGTTGGCCCCCTTCAGATCCGCG
>RGZZ01000411.1 GCA_010028905.1 Pseudomonadota bacterium
GAGGGCCCAGAACGAGAAACTGGCACGGGGGCGCCCGCGATGCAGATGCGCGCGGCGTTCCCGTGCCCGAATCGGGCCCGATGCGGGGGCAGGCTACTTCTTCTCGCTCCCCTGGGGAACGCGGAAGGCCTGGGTCATCGTCTTGGTGGCGGCCTCGACAAGAGTCGTCATCTGCTTCTGGTTCTCGACGATCTGGGCAATCATCTTCTCGGCCAGCTTGCGGCTCTCTTCCCGGGCCTGCTTGCTGTGGTCGAGCATGGCGGCGAAGATCTTCTCGTTCTGCTCTTGAGCCTTGTGGAACCCGTCGATGGTGGCGACCCACATCTTGGTGGCCTGGTCGACGGCGGCGGTGTACTCGGTGGTGGTGCTCATTTGATTGGTGCTCCTCTTGTCATTCTGGCTTGCGCGGGGGGGCGAAGTCGATGACTGGAGTATGCACCCGCGCTGTTGCCGGCGTGTTGCACGAATTCCCTCGGGGCCGATGAGCGTTCAGACGGCGCGTGCCGCGTCCCGCACGTTCTACGCTACCGTCACGTTGGCAATGGACGCGGCGCTAGATGAAGTGCCGCTCCCGGTCGAGGGCCTGCGCGTAGGCGGCACGGGCCTGCTGAACCGACGGCATGGTCGAGACCTCGGCGATGGGAACGTCCCACCACGACTCGTAGCCGCCCACCCGCGCCTCGCGATCGACGGGCACCACGATGACGGTGGTCTCGGCGGCCGCCTTGGCCGCCGAGAGGGCCGCGACGACCTCGTCGTGGGTGCGAGCCTCGATGACGTTCACACCGAGGCTACGGGCGTTGGCCGCGTAGTCGACGGGCAGCACCTCGCCGTCGAGCTGGCCCGTCTCGGGGTTGCGCCGGCGGTAGCGGGTGCCGAAGCCCTCGCTCCCCACCGCCTGGGAGAGCCCCCCGATGCTCGCGAAACCGTGGTTGTCGAGCAGCACGACGATGAGCTTGATGCCCTCCTGCACGGCGGTGACGATCTCGCTGCTCATCATGAGGTACGATCCGTCGCCCACCATGACGAACACCTCGCGGTCGGGGGCGGCCATCTTCACCCCGAGGCCGCCCGCGATCTCGTAGCCCATGCACGAGTAGCCGTACTCGAGGTGGTACGTGTTCGGAGAGCGGGTGCGCCACAGCTTGTGCAGATCGCCGGGCAGCGAGCCGGCCGCGCACAGCACCACGTCGCGGGGGCCTGACGCCGCCTCCACCAGGCCGATGATCTCGCCCTGGCTGATGGGCGGGCCGTGGCGCAGGCCGTAGATGCGGGTCACCTCGGCATCCCACTCGGCTCGCAGGCGCGACGCCCGCGCGCGCCAGGCTGCGCTCGCCTGCAGCCCCTCGAGCAGCTCGTCGAGCTCCTCGAGCGTCACCCGTGCATCTCCCGTCAGGGGAAGCGCGGCGTGCTTGAAGGCGTCGATCTCGGCAACGTTGATGTTGATGAAGCGTACGTCGTCGTTCTGGAACGCGCTCTTTGACGCCGTCGTGAAGTCGCTGTAGCGCGTGCCGACGCCGATCACCAGGTCGGCCTCGAGGGCCAGGCGATTGGCCGCGAAGGTCCCCGTGACGCCCATGGCGCCCACGGCCATGGGGTGATCGAACGCCAGCGCGCCCTTGCCGGCCTGGGTCTCGGCCACGGGGATGCCGTGCCGCTCGGCGAACCGGCCCAGCGCCTCGCAGGCCTCGCTGTACAACACCCCGCCCCCCGCGATGATGAGCGGTCGCTTCGCCGCGCAGATGCGGGCCGCTGCCTCGCGCAGGGCCGCGATGTCGGGGCGCTGGCGCGCGATGCGCCAGGTACGGGGCTCGAACAGCACCGCGGGGTAGTCGAACGCCTCGGCCTGCACGTCTTGCGGCAGCGCGAGGGTGACGGCGCCGGTGTCGGCGGGCGAGGTGAGCACCCGCATGGCCTCGGGCAGCGCGTAGATGAGCTGATCGGGGCGGTGGATGCGGTCGAAGTAGCGCGACACAGGGCGAAAGCAGTCGTTCACGGTCACATCGAGGCTCTGCGGCCACTCGAGCTGTTGAAGCACAGGCCCCACGTTGCGCCGCGCAAACGTGTCGCCCGGCAGCAGCAGCACAGGCAGGCGGTTGATGGTGGCCCCCGCCGCCCCCGTCACCATGTTGGTGGCCCCCGGTCCGATGGAGGTGGTGCACACCAACGTGCGCAAGCGGTTGCTCACCTTCGCGAACGCCGCCGCCGCGTGCACCATGGCCTGCTCGTTGCGCGCCTGGTGATAGGGCATCTCGGGCGTCTGCTGCAGCGCCTGCCCGATGCCCGCCACGTTGCCGTGGCCGAAGATGCCGAAGCATCCCGCGAAGAAGGCGTGGCGGCGCCCGTCGCGCTCGACGTGCTGCTGCGTGAGGTACGTGATGAGGGCCTGGGCCGTGGTGAGGCGCTGCGTCTTCATGCGGGCCGGGTTCGGGGAGGGACACCGCCGGCCCTGCGGGGGACACCGCCGGCCCTGCGAGGGACACCGCCGGCCCTTCGAGGGACACCGCCGGCCCTGCGAGGGACGCCGCCGGCCCTGCGAGGGACGCCGCCGGCCCTGCGAGGGACGCCGCCGGCCCTGCGAGGGACTGAACCGAAGCACACCACGCCAACACGGCACTGTGCCTCAACGCACCTCACTAGAAGCCCATTTGGGCTTATACCGACGACGTATCCCCTACGGCCCCGTCTTGTTTGAGATCAGGCTGCCCAGCGTGGCGTCGAGAATGGCAAAGCAGCTCGCGGGCTGAGACCCGATGCTCGAGAAGATGCCGCCTGCGCATACATTGCTGCCATCTCCGCTCACCGCCAGGCAGAACACGTCCCAGTTCGCATCTGGATTCCACGGGGCAAGCGTGCCATCTGCGTTGAACGCAGCGAGATATCTGCGGGTCTGCCCACTGATGTTCGTGAAGCCTCCCCCCACGTACACCTTGCCCCCTTTGATCAAGAGACAATTGACACCGCTGTTGGGGCCTGGGTTCCACGCGGTGGCAAGGCCGGTGGTCGCGTCGAGCGCCCCGAGCACGTGGCGGCCCTGCCCGCCGATGTTGTAGAAGCTTCCCGCCGCGTACACCGTGGCGCCGTCGCCGCTCACCGCAAGGCTGTAGACATCGGCGTCTGGCGCGGGATTCCACGTGGCCAGGCTGCCATCAGCGTTGAAGGCGGCCAGATGGGTGCGCGTATCGGTGCCAATCTGCGTGAAGCTCCCCCCCGCATACACGCGGCTGCCGTCGCCACTCACCGCGAGGGCGTAGACGATGGCGTCCGGTGTCGGGTTCCACGAAGCAAGGGTGCCGTCTGTGCCGATGGCGGCCAGATACTTGCGCGACACGGCGCCGATGTGGTAGAACTGTCCGCCTGCGTAGATCGTATTGCCATCCGGGCTCACGGCAAGCGTGCGCACATAGCTGTCGGCATTCGGGTTCCATGAAGCGAGCGTGCCGTCAGCGTTGATGGCCGCCAGACAGTTGCGGGCCGTGCTGCCGATGAAGTAGAACACCCCCCCCACGTATATGGTGCTTCCACTCACCACAACGGCATTGACGTCCGCGCTGGCGTTCGGATTCCACGTCGAGAGCGTGCCATCGGCGTTGATGGCGGCGAGGTGGTTCCGCGTCTGTGGGTCGAGCCCCAGGAAGCCATAGCCTCCCGCGTACACCCTCCCCCCGCTGGCCACGATGGTTCGTACAGCGCCGCTGGCGCTGGGGTTCAGTGCGGTCGCGAGGCCCGACGACACGTCGAGCGCTGCGATGCGGCTGCGCGTCTGTCCCCCGATGCTGCTGAACTCGCCCCCTGCGTACACAATACCTCCCTGCCCGCCCGTCGAGAGGGCGTTGATGGGGCCGTCCGCATTCGGGTTCCACGAGGTCGCAAGCCCCGTGCCGGCGTCGAGAGCCGCGATGCGATTCCGGGTCTGGCCGCCGATGGTGGTGAAGTACCCGGCAGCGTAGACCCTACTGCCGTCGCCGGCCACCGCGAGTGCCTGCACGACGTCGTTCGCATTCGGGTTCCATGCGGTCGCCTGTCCCGTCGACGCGTCGATGGCCGCGATGCGATTGCGGCTCTGCCCCCCGATGGTGGTGAAGCTGCCTGCAGCGTAGACCGTGCTTCCATCGGCGCTCACCGCAATCGATTGAACGGGGTTGTTCGCGCTCGGATCCCAGCTCGTGGCGAGGCCCGTCGTGGCGTCGATGGCCGCGATGCGATTGCGGTTCTGACCGCCGATGGTCGTGAAGTATCCCGCCGCGTAGACCGTGCCACCGCGTACCGCGATGGTGTAGACGAGATTGCTTGCGTTCGGATCCCAGGGCTTCAACAGACCGCTTGAGACATCAACCGCGGCAAGACCATGACGGGTCTCTCCACCGACGATGTTGAAGTTGCCCCCCACATACAACGTGCTGCCGTCGCCGCTCAGCGCGAGACAGTTGACCTGGGAGTTCCCTGTGGGCTGAACGCCCCGTCGACAGAGCCGTCACGCAGCACGTGGGCCAGGTTGCT
>RGZZ01000412.1 GCA_010028905.1 Pseudomonadota bacterium
TGATGTCGCAGGCGCCCCCTGCTCGTGCGTCGGTGACCACGATGGCGTTCTCACCGACCGGCGAGAGCCTTGCGTTCGGAAGCCGCGATGACAGCCTGCACCTCTGGCGCATCGGCGATGCCGATGCGGTGAGGCGCTCTGAGGGGGGAGCGCTGGTGACGTGGGTGCGACGTCGAACGGGGGCCCCGTGGCGTCTTCTCTCCCTGGGTTGCAAGGGCACGGTCAACCTCTACGACCCTGTGAGCTTGCGCCGGGACGACTGGATCACCCAGCCGGGTGCGCTGGGTGCGGTGACCTCGTCTGGGCTGCTCGTCACGGCGGAGGGCGACCTGGCTGATCGCATCCGCGTGTTTCCGCTGGGGGCGGAGGTCCCCGCAGATCGGGCGATCACCCTCCCGCGTTTCGTGGGCCTCTCGGGTCGTCTGAGCGGCCTGCTGGCGAACGCCGACGCCACGACGATGGTTCTGGGGGGGACCATCTCGAACGGGGTGGGGGCACCGAGCGACGGGTTTGTCTTGTTCTGGAACCGCAACGCGTCTGAGCGTCCCGTGCTGCGGCAGGTCGATTCGGCCGTTCTCGCCCTGGCCGTCACGTCTGACGGCAGCCGGGTCGCCGCCGTCGGATACGAGGGGAGCGGCGATCTGGTCGTGGGAAGGGCGCGCGTGTTCGATTCAGAGAAGGCGAACGAGGTTCTCGCCCTGCCGCCACAGCCCAAGGCACTCACGTGCGCGGCGTTCCGCCCGTCGAGCACCTGCCTCGCGGTTGGTGGCGCCGACGGGGTGGTCCGGTTCTTCGACGCCGCGGGCGGGCGCCTGCGCGCCTGGGTGAAGAATGGGGCGCCTGTTTCCGCGCTGGCGTTCAATGCCCCGGGCGACCGACTTGCCGTCGGAGGAGAGGACGGGAGCGTGCGCCTCTACGACGTCACCCCCGTCGTGCCGTAGCGCGGCCCGGCCTCACCCCTCGCTGGAGGCGGGCCGGGCGCGGCTTGCCGCCCACTGGCGCAGGGTGTCGATCTCCTCGTGCATGGTCTGTGACAAGGGAACCGACTGCGTGGCGGCGCGCGCCAGGTCGTCGGCCACGATGTCGCGTCGATGGTCGAATGCCTCGTACAAGGCGGCGATGACCACCTGCTCGATCTCAGAGCCGCTGTATCCCTCAGTGACCGCCACCAGGCGATCGAGATCGAGGTGATCGGCGTTGCGGCCCCGGTTGCGCAGGTGGATGCGCAAGATCTCGCGTCGCTCGGCGGCTGAGGGGAGGTCGACGAAGAAGATCTCGTCGAGGCGCCCTTTTCGCAGCAGTTCCGGGGGCAGTGTGGCGATGTTGTTGGCGGTGGCGATGACGAAGACCGGTGCGGTCTTCTCCTGGAGCCAGGTGAGGAAGGTGGCGAACACCCGCGACGACGCGCCGGCGTCGCTCTCACCGCCGCGGGTTCCGGCGAAGGCCTTCTCGATCTCGTCGATCCAGAGGATGGCGGGCGCCACCGACTCGGCGGTGGCGATGGCGCGACGCATGTTCTCTTCCGAGGAGCCCACGAACGACGAGAAGATGCGTCCCATGTCGAGGCGCAGCAAGGGCAGGTTCCACACCTGGCTGATGGCCTTCGCACAGAGGCTCTTGCCGCACCCTTGAACCCCGAGAAGCAGCAGCCCGCGCGGGGGAGGAAGGCCGAACGCGCGCGCTTCCTCGGTGAAGGCCACCGATCGCTTGCGCACCCATTCCTTCAGGCTGGTCAGGCCTCCCACGTCGTGCAGGTTCTGCTGGGCCTCGAAGTACTCGAGGATGCCGCTCTTGCGGATCGCGCGCTTCTTCTCGGCGAGGATGAGCCCCACCTCGGCCGCGGTGAGGCGTCCTCGCTCGATGAGGGCGCGGGCGAAGGCGTTCTCGGCTTCCTTGAGGGTGAGCCCCAGAGCGGCCTTGAGCAGCGTCTCGCGATCGGCACCCTCGAGCGCCACGTCGTGACGTCCGGCCTTCGACACCTGCGCCGCGATGCCGTCGAGCAACCCGCCCAGCTCCTTCGGGCCGGGCAGGCGCAGCTCGAGCACGGTGAGGTCTTTTTCGAGCTCAGGGGGAATGGTGGCGGCGTGAGACACGAGCACCAGGGTCTTGGGGCTCGACTTGAGATGCAGGGCCAGCTCTCTGAGCTTTCGCACCACGGCGTGCTGGGTGAAGAGCGGGTGCAGATCCTTGAACAGGAAGACGGTGGGCTCTGCGATGCGCGCCACCTCGTCGAAGGCGACCATGACATCGGTGGTGGTGGGGGCGAAGGAGCGCTTGCCCATGAGCGTCTCGCTCGCGTCGTGCAGCCCCCGCACCGCCGACCAGCAGCACAGGCGCTTGCCACGGCGCCGGGCGACCTCGGCCAGGGCGTCTTCCACCCGTTCCTCTTCGAACGAGGTCACGTAGATGATGGGATACCGAGCGCGGATCAGCGTCTCGAGCTCGGTCTCGACGTCAGCGGGGGACGACGGCTCGGGGGCGGTTGTGGGTGGCGTGCTCATCTCGATGAGAGGCGTTCGATGAGATCGGGCCCGTCCCCTGGAGATAGACGTGCTCAGGGTGGGGATGGCTGAGGAAGTCGTGGTGGGAGATGGCCCACCCATACGCTCCGGCGATCTCGAACACGATCACGTCACCCACGGCAATCTCATCGACGGGGGCGTCGAAGGCCAGCACGTCCTTCGGCGTGCAGAGCTGGCCGCACACCGTCAGGGTCACGTCGCGCATGGCGGGGCGTGGGTAGGGGCGCAGCCATGTCTCGACGCGTGTCACCGAGAAGGGGTGGCTGTGGCGCCACGACACGGGCAGGCGGAAGTGGTGCGTGCCCCCGCGCACGATGGCGTAGGCGCGCCCATGGTTGGTCTTGAGGTCGAGCACCTCGGTGGCGTACCAGCCGTGCTCGGCCACGAGATATCGACCGCACTCGAAGTTGAGGAATCCGGGGGGCAGCCCTTTGACGATGGGGGCCAGGCCCGTGGTGAAGGCTGTCCAGTCGAACTGCCGACCACCGTCATAGCGCACGCCGATGCCGCCACCGGCGTTCACGTGTCGCAGGTCGATCTCCAGATCGCGGGCCCAGGCGTGGGCACGCTCGAGATATTCCGCGACCAGGGCGCAGTGTGCGGCGGCATCCATCTGGTTCGACACCGAGTGGAAGTGGAAGCCTTCTACATCGACGGCAGGCAGGGTGCGCGCCAGGGCCGTCACCGACGGCACGTCGGCTTCATCGATGCCGAACTGGGTGGGCACGCCGGACATGTGGAGCGTTCCATCGGCAACGATGCGCGTCAGGTTGACGCGTAGCAGAACGGGGATGCGTGTTCCGCGGCGCGCGCCCAGGGCCGCCACGCGCTGCAGCTCGTGCGCGCTCTCGACGTGCAGACGCTCGATGCCGGCGTCGAGGGCGGCTTCGAGCTCGACATCGGTCTTGCCCGGGCCGCCGAAGATGAGAGGCAGCGTGCGCGAGACGCCGCGGGCCTTTTCGATCTCTCCCCCCGACGCGACCTCGAACCCGTCGATCTGGCGTGCCAGCGTCTCGAGCACCGGGTGCTCGGCGTTGGCCTTCATGGCGTAGTACATGCGCACGCCAGGGGGAAGGGTGGCGCGGATGCGGTCGGCGCGGTGCGCGATCTCGTCGAGGTCGATGAGAAAGGCGCAGACCGGCGTCTCGCCCACCCGTTCGTGTATCGCTTCCAGCACGCGGCGGGGCGTCATGCGAGCGCCTCGGCTTCGGTGCGGATGCGATGCAGCGGATTGGAGACCGCGTGCTCGTGCACCTCGGTCTCGGGAAACATGCGTCGGTTCGTCAGGCGCTCGACCGAGATGGTGGGCGCGTACAGATCGAAGGGAGAGGCGTCGGCGCCGTGCGCGCGCGCCTGTTCTTCGACCATGGCCCAGAACCGTCGCTCGCTGAGCCCGTAGTGGCGTTCGAGGAAGAAGCCCAGCTCGGCGATGTTGATGAAGAAGAAGGCGTCGAGCACGAAGTCGGCCACCTTGCGTGGGCTGTCGCAGGTGATGAACGAGTTCCGGTTCACGTTCACGTGCGTGGGGGGCGTGGGGTGAAGGGTCGGCATGCGCGCTGGCGCGGCGAGATGCGCGGGCGAGAAGCGCACGCCGTCGTGGAAGTCCTTCAGGGCGACACGGGTGGGGACCCCGTTTCGGTGAATGAGGATCATGTTCTGGGCGTGCGATTCGAGGCCGATGCCGTGGGCGCAGAGGAAGCGCATGACCGCGGGGACAGAGATCGACAGCAGGCGCCGGGTCCAGGCCTCCACATCACCCATCCAGGGGTCGATGAGAGGACGCCCATCGAGATCGACGTGACAGAGCGCGTTCCACGGCAGCGCGTCTTCCCCAGGCTCGAGCCATCGATGGAGGCTTTCGCGCCACATGCACGAGAGGGTGCCGTAGGTGCGCGGTCCGAGGGCAGCGGGCTGCGCGCGGTCGTAGCTGGCGCCCATCATCTCGCGCAGGACCACGACGCGCATCTCGTCACGCAGA
>RGZZ01000413.1 GCA_010028905.1 Pseudomonadota bacterium
GGCTCGGGCCGGACTATCGAACGGGCGCTCCGCGAGAGTGGGACTTCTCAAGGCGCTGTCCCCCTCCGGAGGCGTTCAGGGTGGTGGGGGAGGGTCGCTCTCTCTCCGTTCTTCGGGTGGGCTTCCGCCGCCGGGTGGCCTATGCGTGCGAGCGCACCGACGACCTTCGCGTGACGTGCGCGCTCTGTCTCGTGCTCGCCCGTCCCGTTGCAGCCGGGGAGCGGGTGCGGGTGGTCTCACCCATCGCTGCCGTCGAGGCGGTGGCTTCCCCGTTTCGCTACAGCCCCGCGGTTCACTGCAGCCACGAGGGATATCTCACGCGTGGCCCCAAGGTGGGCCTGGTGGGGGCGACCCTGGGCACGCTCGGGGAGCTCGACGTGGGCCCGCAGCGCTTCACGCTGGTCGACGAGCGGGGCCACGGGGTGTTTCGTGGCGTGCTGCGGCCTCGGGCCGATCGGGGGTTCACCTGCGAGCCGCCGCCCTACACAAAGGTATGGGCGGCGGACTTCACGGAGGTGTCCACCCCGGGGCGCTATCGGCTCGTGGTCGAGGGGCTCGGCGCATCACACCCGTTCTTCATCGACGATGCCGTGGGGGCCGATCTCGCTCGAGCCTACGCGCTCGGGCTCTATCATCAGCGATGCGGCGTCGGCTTGTCGCTGCCGTACACCCGTTTTGCGCACGCCCCCTGCCACGTGGCGCCGGCAGAGGTTCCCACCGTGCGATCGCGGCACACGCAGGATGTGCTGCTCGAGCTCTCGCGCCAGCGTGACGGGCGGCAGTCTGCACCGGCCCTCTCGTCGGTGGCGCGCGCGCGCTTCCCGTTCTCGAAAGCGGGGAGGGTCGACGTGCATGGCGGGCACCACGACGCTGGCGATTACAGCAAGTACCTCATCGACAGCGCCCTGCTCGTGCACGCGCTCACCTTCACCGCCGACTGCGTGCCCGGCGCTTCACGCATCGACAATCTCGGGCTCCCGGAAAGCGGGGACGGGGTCGCCGATCTGCTGCAGATGGCATGTCACGAGGCCGACTTCATCTGTCGCGCGCAGGATGGCGACGGCGGGTTCTACTTCCTCGTCTATCCGCGTGACCGCAAGTACGAATGGGATGTGCCGCCGGATCGGGGAGACAGACAGGTCGTCTTTCCCAAGAACACGTCGGCCACCGCGGCCTGTGTGGCCGCGCTCGCCCAGATCAGCGCGTCTCCGAGCCTGCGCGCCAGCCGTCCACGTGAGGCCGCGCGCTACCTGCGCGCCGCCCGTGCGGGCTTTGCCTTTCTCGAGCGGGCCTGGACCCTTCACGGGCGCGTGGGCGCCTATCAGCGCATCACGCACTACGGGGCGGAGTTCGCCGACCGCGATGAGATCGCGTGGGCTGAGGCTGAGATGGCGGTGGCCACCGGGGAACCGCGCTACGCGCGCTTGCTGGCGGTCGATTTCGACCCGCGAGACCCGGAGACGTTGCGATGGACGTGGTGGCGCATGTACGAGGGGTACGGCTGCGCCACCCGCACCATCGCGTTCCGCGGTCGGGCGGCCGGCCTGCCCGCCGACCTCGTGGAGGCCTGCCGCCAGCGCGTGCTCGACGCGGGACGCGATCAGGTGCTCTGGGCCGACGCCTGCGCCTATCGCACGAGCTTTCCGCTCCCCGACAAGCGCTTCGGGAACGCGGTCTGGCACGCGGGGGGAGACCACGCCTTCGACGCCATGGCCGCCGCGCTGATCGCGCCTTCAGCCTCGCTGTTCGCCACGGTGGTGAGCAACCTCGACTTCGACCAGGGCGCCAACCCGAGCAATGTCGACTTCGTCACCGGCCTGGGGTGGCGCAGGCCACGCGAGATCGTCAGCCAGGCGCACGCCAATGACTGGCGCAAGCTTCCTCCGTCTGGGCTTGCGGTGGGTTCCCTGCGCTCGGTGGAGCCCTTCCTCCCTCGCTTCGGCACCCGCCTGCGGGAGCTCTCCTTCCCCCCAGACGACGCACCTCGCGCGCCATCACCGCTCTACGATCGCTGGAGCGATTCGTGGCACGTGCAGACCGAGCTGGTGACGGCAACCCAGGCCCGCTGCCTCGGTGCGGCCATCTTCCTGATGGTCGGCACGCCGCAGGCCCGTCAGCCCTGGCGGGGGGCTGCCGCTGAGATCCGCGTGCCTCCCGCGCGCGCCGGCGAGCCGCTCACCGTGCGCCTCACATGCGGGGCGCTCGATCTCTCGAAGGCCAGCCGCATCGTGTGGGAGCGTGCCGGGTGCGAGCCCGTCTTCGGAGGTGTCACCCTCACCTTCACGCCCCTTCCTGGTGTCTCAAAGGTGGAAGCGGAGGCGCAGATGCCAGACGGGCGACGCATCTCTGCCGCCACCTCGTTCAGCGCGCGGTAAGGCGCTCAGGTTCCCGGGAACAGCCGCGAGATGACGTCGATGGCCTCGCGCACCGCTTGCTGGGGCGTTGCGGTGCCCTTCACCGCGCTCTCCGCGAGCGGTTTCGAGAATGCGCCGAGGATGCGGTTGAAGAGGGGCGTGTTCTCGACGGGGCGCACCCACGGGAGCTGGCGGGCGAACACCGCGAGATGGGGGTTTCGTTTCAGCAGCGCCTGGAAGGCAGGGTCGCTCTGCAGCGAGGGGCGGTAGGGAAGCTGTGAGGCGGCCTCGAGAAACGCGAGGTCGGCCGGCCGAGAGATGAGGAACTCGATCAGGGCGGCGGCTTCCTTCGGATGCTGGCAGGTGCTGAAGACGCTGATGTTGCGGAAGTTGCCATAGCTGTAGACCGGCCGCTTCGGATCGGTGCCATCTGGCACCATGAGGGGAGCGAACCCGAACTTCACGGTGCTACCGGCAATCTCGCTCAGGAGCTGGATGTTCCATGGGCCCGTGATGAGAAAGGCGAGCTTTCCGGAGGCAAAGGCTTCGGTCTGGGCTGATGGGGTGGGGTAGCGGTCGCGCTCGGAGGCGTATCCGCTCTTGAACGTGCGCGCGATGAACTCGAAGATCGCGGTGGCGGCGGCTTCGTCGACGGCCGGTCGCTGGCTGGCGTCGAGAAATGTCTTGCCGCTCGTGGCTGCGATGTAGAGCGGGTAGAAGTCGTAGTAGCGGCTGTACCAGCGGTCGACCGGCGCCGGCGCCCAGGCCTGGATCCCGCGTCTGCGAAAGACCTCGGCCATGGCCAGGAACTGACCGTACGTGCGCGGCGGCTGCTGCTTCGGCCCCAGCAGCGCGCGGTTGTACTGCAGCATGATGGGGTTGCACTTCCACGGGATCTGGTAGAGGTGCCCGTCGGTGGAGCGGAAGGCGTCTGCAGGGCCCGAGCGTCGCTGCGAGGCCGCCATGAGGGTGGTGTGGCCGTCGAGCGGCAGCACCCCCCCCATCTTCACGTACTCGTGCACGTTCACGGGGAACATGTGGGCGCACACGTCCGGCGTCTTGCGGTCCTTGATGGCCTCGCGAAGCACGTCTTCGGCCACGCGCTCGGCGGGCATCTTCTGCAGCCGTACCTGCACGTCCGGATGCACGCGGTTCCATCGGCTCACCATGTCGATTGCCCAGCCGGCTTCGGCCGCGTAGGGCGAGCACCACATGGTCAGGGTGACGCGAGGGGGGGTCGCATTCGCGTCGGGCACGACGAGCAGCGCCGCGATGAGGGCGGCGACGCTCAGGGAGACAAGACGTCGCAACATTCGGGGGTCTCTCCTACTTTCCCATGGCCTGACGGTTCACCAGCTTGCCGTCGCGGTAGATGAACACCTGACCCGTGCTGAGGTAGAAGTCGGTGATGTAGATGTGGTACTGCAGGATCGAGTAGTTGTCGGGAATCTGGGTGCGATTCGTGTAGTTGGGGATGCCGTATCTCTCGATGGTCTTGTCGCGGTCTGTGACCGCGCCTGTCATCGTCTCTTCGCGGGCCACCTGTGGGATGATCCAGCGGGGACGGCCGCTGGCCCAGATGCCCAGGCCCTTGGCGCGCGCGTACTGTGAGAAGCTCTGGTAGGAGGCCGGTGCGTCGTTTGCGAGCTCTCCGTAGCCGTCGCGCAGCACCGCCTTGTTGAAGTTCACATAGGTGCTGCCCTGCACCACCATCACCTCACCCACCATGGTGGGGATGGAGCCGCCCTCGACGCGTCGCTTCACCCGCACGTGCAGCAGGTATCCTCCCAGCATCTTCTGCACGTACTTCCCGAAGGCGGACTCAGCCTGGGGAGGGATGCGCACCCCGTAGAGCACGACGCGGTTCGAGCCGCTGATGTCTTCGTGGCTCGTGGCAACGAAGATGTTGCCGTTGGTCGTGGTGCCGGCAAAGAAGCACGAGAACAGGGGATCGCGGGCGTCTGCGGGAGATGCAGACGTGAGCAGCAGGGCCGCCAGCACGGTCACGAGCGTTACAGCGATGCCCAGGGCATACCGGGAGGTCGGAGAGGTGGAGCGATGATGGCGTCTGCGGTGCACGGGTCTGCCTTACGACCTGCCGTTCCCCCCGTCCTGCG
>RGZZ01000414.1 GCA_010028905.1 Pseudomonadota bacterium
GCAGGGTGCCGATGCGCGCACCGCCCACGTTGAGCACCGACGCGATGCTCGTGGCCTCGGTTGCGATGTAGTCGGTGCTCACGATGGAGCCGAGCGACTGGCCGAGCATGGTCGGCCCGGGATGGAGCAGGGTGGTGGCACCATAGTTGGAGCTGTCGAAGTTGCTGTTGCCCGCGTTGATCATGCGGGTCAGCACGTAGAGGTCGGCGCAGCTCTGGCGCAGGTTGTCGCGGCCGGTGAGCAGGTTGTTGAGGTTGATGAAGCCGTAGCCGTCGCCGTCGGCCTGGTTCTTGTACTGGTTGGCGAGAATCAGGTCGTTGCTGCCGTGCAGCGGCTGATTGATGGCGATGACCGCGATGCCCTGGCCGTTGAACGCGTTGGCAACGGCAAGGCTGTCGAACAGGTTGCGGGTGATGCCGTGCACGTAGATGACCGTGGGGTAGCCGCCCGGCGGGACCGCATGCGCGACCGGATCCGGCAGGCAGCAGATGAACTGCTGGGTGCGGGTGCTCTGCACGGTGGGCAGGCCGTTGCCGCCGATCACCCAGGGAGCGCCGGCGGTGTTGGCGGGGTCAGCGTAGCTGATGTAGTTCGGGCTCTGGAACGTGCCCGTGTACAGTCCGCCGATGTTGTTGTGGGGGATGGCGCTGAAGGCCGGATTGGTGAAGTAGGCCGTCACCGACGTGGCCCCGACGGTGCCGAAGAAGGCACCGACGGGGGCGCCTGCGATGCCCGCGATGGTGGGCGTGGGCGCGGTGGAGGTCTGCACGGCGGCGTTCAGCGTCTTCAGCGTGCTGTAGAGGGGCTGCGTCGTGAAGGCGAAGGCCACGGGGATGTTGTCGACGGGCAGTGTCGTCGTTGCGGCTGCCTGGGCCCAGATGGGCACCCACGCCAGGCGCAGGGCCTCGAGCTGCGCCGCCTCGGCGTCGCTGATGGTGGAGATCACCGAGTGGTTGGAAGCGTCGACCAGCGGGGTGGTGCGCTTCAGCAGGCCGAGGACGTCGCTCGAGATGATCGAGCGTCCCGCCGTGTCGTGCACACCAGAGGTGACGATGGCGGTGTAGTGGGTGTTCGCGGCAAGCGGCACGGTGGGGGTGATCACGATGGTGTCGTTGCTGCCGCTGGTGAGCACCGAAAGTGCGACGGGTGCGGCGGCTTGGCTGTCGGTGACCAGCATGACGTTGGCCGCGGTGATGGTGGCGGCGTCGGCGCGGCCCTGCAAGGGAACATAGATGGGGGCCGCGGTGGAGAATCCGCTGAGGGCATTGAACGCCTGGGCCGCCGATGTCGTTCCTGGCAGCGCGTTCTTGCCCGTAGACGGGTTGCGCAGCAGCGCGTCAGAGGGGTGGGGCAGGGTGCCCAGCGAGCCGCTGGTGGGGTCGAACTGGGCGTAGGTGAACGGCACGGTGGGGGCGGTGTTGCCCACGCTCGCCGCGTTCGTGGTCGGGATTGACGAGGTGCTGGCGCCTCCGCCGGAGCCGCAGCCGGTCAGCATCACGCCGACGGCCAGAGCGAGGAGGCCTCGTGTCAGGGACGGAAATTGTTTCATTGCAGACCCTCCAAGAAGATTTGGCGAGGTTCAAAGCAGACTCCGCTTTCTCCTGCAGTGGCCGTCAAGGCGATTTCGACAGGGAACCGCCCCTCCCGCTTTGAAGCGAACGGCATGACTGATCTCACCTCTCCCACGCAGATGCTCATCAATGGTGTCTGGGCAGATGCCCAGGCGGGCGGAACCCGCGAGGTGGTCGATCCATCGACCGAGGTTACGGTGACCGCGGTGGCCTACGGTGAACGCGCCGACTGCGAGGCCGCCATCGAGGCGGCACACGCGGCCTTCCCCGCCTGGTCGCGGCGCACGCCCTACGAGCGCGCCGTCATCTTGAAGGCCGCGGCCGATCGCATCCGCGCGCAGCTCGACGCCCTCGGTCGCCTCACCACCGAAGAGAGCGGCAAGCCCTTCCCCGAGGCGCGGGGCGAGTGGAGCGTGGCGGCCGATCTCCTTGAGTGGTTCGCCGAAGAGGGCAAGCGGGCATACGGCCGCACCATACCCGCGCGTCTGGCGCACAAGCGCATGCAGACCATCAAGCAGGCCATGGGGGTGGCCGGCGTCATCACCGCCTGGAACTTCCCCGCCTACAACCCCGCGCGCGCCTGGGCCGCGGCCCTTGCGGCCGGCTGCACCGTGGTGGGGCGGCCTTCGGAGTGCACGCCGCGCACCGCCCTGGCGCTGGCGGCCGCGCTGCACGAGAGCGGTGTGCCGGCGGGCGTGCTCAATGTCGTGCTCGGCCCGGCAGACCCCATGGCCCAGGCCATGCTCGACCATCCGGCGGTGCGCGTCATCAGCTTCACCGGGAGCACGGCGGTGGGTCGGCGCCTCATGGATGGCGCGTCACGCACCTTCACCCGTCTGTCGCTCGAGCTTGGGGGCAACGCCCCGGTGCTGGTGTTCTCGGATGTCGATGTGCAGGCCTTCGCCAAGATCGCGGTGAGCGCGCGATTCCGCAACTGCGGTCAGGTATGTGTCGCGCCCCAGCGCTTCATGGTGGCCCGATCGATCCACGACGCGCTCGTTGAGCGCATGGCCGAGCACGTGCGCGCCTTGCGCGTCGGTCGTGGCCTCGACGCCGGCACCCAGATCGGCCCCATGATCAATGCCCGCCAGCGTGACCGGGTCGAGGCCCTCGTCAACCACGCGCGAGACGGGGGGGTCGCCGTGCTGGCCGGAGGTTCGCGCCCGAGCCATCTCGAGCGCGGGTACTTCTACGAACCCACGCTCCTCGGTGGGGTGAAGCCCGAGATGCCCGTCTATGCCGAGGAGATCTTCGGTCCGGTCATGCCCGTGACGCCCTTCGACGATCTCGATGAGGCCCTGGCCCTGGCCAATGCCACTGAGTACGGTCTGGCGGCCTATGTCTTCACCAACGACCTGAAGACCGCGATTCGCGCCAGCGAGGGGCTCGACTTTGGCATGGTGGGGGTCAATGAGTGGTCGCCGCACGCCACCGAAGCGCCTTTCGGCGGGCGTAAGGCGAGCGGTCTGGGGCACGAGTCCGGACCGGAAGGGCTCGACGAATATCTCGAGACCAAGCTCATCTCGTACGGCGGTCTCTGATCGCCCATCTCGTGGTTCACCGATCGGAGGAGGTCGCCATGATCGATCGCAGCCGTCTCACCGCGCTTCTCGTTGAAGAGGAGCGCCGATTCGAAGAGGCCCATCCCCGCTCACGCGCGCTCTACGAGCGCGCTCGCCAGCACCTCCCGGGCGGGGTGCCCATGCACTGGATGGTGCGCTGGGCCGGCCCATACCCCGTGTTCATCGAGCAGGGCAAGGGGGCGCACTTCACCTGCGTCGACGGGCATCGGTACGTCGATTTCTGCCTCGGTGACACAGGCGCGATGACGGGGCACGCGCCGGAGGCCACCGTGCGCGCCGTCACCGAGCAGGCCCAGCGCGGCTTCACCTTCATGCTGCCCAACGAGAACGCCATCTGGGTGGCCGAGGAGATGTCACGCCGCTTCGGCCTGCCGTACTGGCAGGTCTCGCTCTCGGCCACCGACGCCAACCGATTCTCCATACGCCTCGCCCGTCACCTCACCGGTCGGCGCAAGATTCTCGTCTTCAACTACTGCTATCACGGCTCGGTCGACGAGACGTTCATCAGCCTGCACGACGGCGTGCCGGGCGCGCGTGGCGGCAACATCGGTCCTCCCGTCGATCCCCGCGAGACCACGAAGGTCATCGAGTTCAACGACATCCCCGCGCTCGAGGCCGCGCTGCGTGAGGGGGATGTGGCGGCGGTGCTGGCAGAGCCCGTCATGACCAACATCGGCATCATCCACCCGGACCCGGGCTATCACGACGCGCTGCGCCGCCTCACCCGCGAGACCGGCACCTTGCTGATTCTCGACGAGACCCACACCATCTGCACCGGACCCGGAGGATACACCCGCGCCCACGGGCTCGCGCCGGACATGCTCACCATCGGCAAGCCCATCGGCGGCGGCGTTCCCGTGGGCATGTATGGCTTCAGCGAAGCCATTGCCACCGCGATGCTCGAGAAGGTGAATCGCGACGAGTGCGACACGGGGGGCATCGGCGGCACCCTGGCGGGCAATGCCCTCAGCCTGGCCGCGGTGCGCGCCACCCTCGAGCACGTGCTCACGCCCGCGCTGTACGCACGCACCACGCCGTTGGCCGAGCGCTTCACCCTGGGGGTCGAAGAGGTCATCGCAGACTTCGGCCTGCCCTGGATCGTCAAGCATCTGGGGTGTCGGGTGGAGTACTGGTTCCGACCGGCGCCGCCGCGCAACGGCGGTGAGGCCGCGGCTGCGGTCGACGCCGAGCTCGATCGCTACATGCACCTCTGCGCGCTGAACCGCGGCATTCTCATGACCCCGTTCCACAACATGGCGCTCATCGCCCCGGACACCACCGACGACGACGTCGATCTGCACACCCGCGTCTTCCGGG
>RGZZ01000415.1 GCA_010028905.1 Pseudomonadota bacterium
GACCGACACGTCGGCCTACTTCGCCGCCGACGCGGGGGTTCAAGATGCCATCGCCTACATCGAGAACGAACTGGCCAACGGGCGAGAACCGCTGACTGCAGCCTCTTCAACCCGATCAGGCGCTATCGGCACATGGACCTGGACATCAATCTTGACAGCAGATTCCCAATCGCCACCCAACGGCCAGAACCCAGTTCGATACTACACCGTTGCTTCGACCGCCCATCTCAACGGCCGACCGATGCGTCGCATCACCACCAGCGTCGGACAACAGAGCTTCGCACGGTTCGCACTGTACTCTGACAAGTCCGACCCAAACGCAGCATTCAACACCTCGAGCCTTGGGCTAGCCAAGGAAGGCCCTGTTCATATCAACGACCCCATCAAGATCTGGACGTACCCGAATCAGTACGATGGTTCATACAAGCCACACTTCCTGAGCACCGTGACGTCTGCAACCCGCGTGGCTGGCAGCGCAGATGGTGTCGCATACTGGAACGGCAACGGTGGCGGATCCGGTTCAACGGGATATCCACCCTACGACAGCAACGGCAACCCCGTACCAGGGCACTATGAAACCATCTATGCACAGGGGCGCGTCGCATTGAACACGGGGGTCAGCCGAATAGAGCTGCCTCCAACGACCAGTGCTCTCGCCAACGCAGCCTGGGGCGACCCTACAATGCCAGCGCCCACCACAGCAGGGGTGTATGTGAACCAGGCCAAGACGGGCAACGACGCGGCAGGGGGCATCTACATCGTTGGGGGCGTCTCCAAGATGGAGATGTCTGTCGACGGCGGCGGCAACCGCGTGCTCACCATCACCCAGGCCAGTGGCAAGACCGTCGTCACCGAGACCTTGTCGTCGGCGGTGACCGCACCCGGCGGGCAGAACGTGCCCCAGGGGCGCACCCTCGTGGTGCCGCCGAGCGGCAAGTCGCAGGTGCTGAACACCCTCACCAACGGCGTGGTATTCAGCACGGGCACCATCGCTTCGCTCTCTGGCACCAGCAAGGGAGCTCGCACCATTTCCACCGATGTGGATGCCCAGGCGGAAATCGTGGTGGGGGGGTCCATCACGCGATCAGACACGACACCGGGTCAAGCCCCCACGGGCTCTACCGACAACCTCGGTTTGGTCTCCTACAACCTCCGCTTCCCGTCAAGTCTGCCCCGCAGCACCAACCCGGCGAACAAGCTGTACGTCTATGCCGCCATCTTGGCCGGCGTGCCAGGGGGAAATGGTGGCGCGGTGTACGAGAACATCAGCGGACCTGTGGGGCTTCTTGACATCTACGGCAGTCTCAGCGTAGCTTCCAAGAGCCCAAAAGCACAATCGAACGGCGTTCAGGTAACCGGCGGCTGGAGCGGCAAGACCTACTACGACCCCAACCTCGCCAGCACCCCGCCTCCCTTCTACCCCACGCTGAACAGCTTCAGCCTGAAGTCGTGGAAGGACGAGGCGAGCCCACGATAAGGTCTCACCCCTGCGCGGTGGACATGTGCGCCATAAGCGCCTTGACCCGAGGGCCGTCCGGTCCGCTGAGCATGGCGTTGATCTGATCTTGCCCCTGGGGCCCGCTCTCCTGCGCCGTCATCACGGCGTACATCATCAAGATGAGGTGTAGCGCGTCAGCAGCGCTCTGAATCGGGGGCAGCCCGGGATTGGCGGCGCCGCGGAAGCCACCGCCCATACCCACAAGGGGCGTGAGGGGCGTCGGTGACGGCCCGCGTCCAGGCCCCACGGGCCCCACCTGACCTCCGTCGTTGGACACGAGCGAGCCGTCGGTCCCCGGCCCCACGGGCGCCGGCCCGGGGATGTACGGCCCTACCGGATTCTCGTCCGGGTTGCTCGACGGCTTGAAGTGCTCGAAGCGGCGCCCCCGATCGCCGCGGTAGTCCCAGCGGGCGAGGTTGTCGACGCGGCCGAGGGTGTAATCGCTGCCGTTGCCCCACTGATTGTCTTGCACCACGATGAAGTGATCGCCCTCGCGCCGCAGCTGCTGGGTGAGCATGTGTCCGGGCCAGAAGTTGATGTAGGCCCCCTTCTCGAGAAGGGTCTGGCGCATGTTGCCCCCCTCGCGGGCCGGGGTGTCGCCAGTGAGCCAGTACTGCGTGCGTGATGTCTCGCCGTAGGTTCCGCCCCACGATGAGCTGCGCCCCAGCATGCTCGACTGCCCCTCGTCGAGGATCATGCCGATGGGGCTGCGCGCGCTGCTGCTCTGCGCGCGGTCGAAGCTCCAGCGAGACTCCTCCTGGCCCTGGCGCAGGGCGAAGATGCCGCGATTGAAGCTGAAGGTGCGCCCTTTGCCGTCGTTGGCCCAGGGCGAGTTGAACTGCCCCGTGAGCGACACCTCCTTCACGAAGCGGGCCAGACCGTCGGCGTGGTTGGTCCAGCCGTTGGCGATGGTGCCGGACTGCATCCAGCAGCTGCCGTGGTTGCCCTGGTTGTAGGTCCCGGGATCAGCGGCAAAGAGCATGAAGTTCTCGGCCAGGAAGGTGCGCATCTGCTGGTTGTACACCTCCGCGCGGCCCTGTGGGGTCGATACCATCTCGTTGAGCTGGTCGTAGGTGTTGCCGATGGTGGCCTCGATCTCGGGGTGCACCTTGGCCGCGTCCTGACCCGCGGTCATGCGCTGCATCGCGCGGTCGCCCATGCGGCGCTCGAACGCGGTCATCATGTTCTTGAACCGCTCCAGGCGCTCCGGAGACATCTGGCCACCGAGGGTGTCGAGCAGGTTCTGACGCGCGGTCTCGACCGAATCTGAGGCATAGCCGCCCGCGGTGGCGCCGCCCACGCTGCCCACCTTGGCGGTGCGCGTGGTTCCCGTCTTGGGGTCGGTGTAGGTGTAGTCGCCGTTCTCAGCGACCTTCACATCGCTGCGAGCGGGGCGGACACGCCCCTTGTCATCGATGCTGGTAAAGGCGTCACCGCCCTGCTCACGGGTCCACGTGGTGCGCTGGGGGCCCTTGGGAGAGACGCTGGTGTCGGTGATGGCCGCGAGGCGCTTGTTGCCCCCCGTCTCGTCGCACTGATAGAGGAAGTCACGCGCCGTGCCGTCCTTGCGCACCACCGAGAGCACGGTTCCATCGGTGTCGCTCGACACCGTCGAACCGTCGGCGTTGTGGCGGGTCTTCCCGAACGGGTGCGTCACCGTCACGTCGCCGCTCTTCTCGTCGAGCACGGCGGTCGCCCCGTCACGCGCGCTGAAGCGCTCGGTCTCGACGCCCTTGGCGTCGACATCGACCACACGGGTCAGCGCGCCATCGCGACGCTCGAAGCGACGCTCGCCGTCCGGCGTCGAGATCGACTGCAGCCCGCCGGCCGCGTCGACAGACACACGGCGTCCGTCGCGCGTGAAGGTGGCGCTGCCATCGGAGCGGCTCTCATAGCTCACGTTGCCCTTGTCGTCGCGCACGGTGAGACGCCCGTTCTCGAGGCGACTGGGAGACGACGACCCGTCGGGCAGGTGCGAGGTGGAGCCCTGCTCCCCCGCGTTGCGAACGCTGTGCACGCCGTCCGCGTTGACGTCCATCTCACCACGCCAGCGCGTGATCACGCGACCCTGGTCGTTGCGCGCCGTCCACTGATCGCTCTGCGCGCTCTCGCGGGTCCACGAGGTCGTGCGGCCATCTTTCGTGCGCGCGCGCATGGCGCTGATCGATCCATCGTCGAAGCGCTCGTAGTCGCGTCTGCGGCCCTCGGTGGTCTCGACCGTGGTGGGTCGGCCCTGCGCGTCACGCTCGATCTTCGCCCCCCAGGGGTTGGCGCGAGACACGGCAGGAGCCTCGTTGCCGGTATCGGCCGCGCCGCAGGTCTTGACCCAGCCGCTCATCCCGTTGAGCAGGCCGCTGGAGGACGCAGCCTCGTTCCCGCACTCCGGCGCCTCGACGGCAGGGGGTGCATCGGGATGCGTCGCGGCAGGGTGCGTCGGCGTGGAGACCGTCTGCCCGCCAGGGAGGCCTGGGCGTGGTGACTGAAGTCGGGGCGCCTGGAGGCGGGGGGGCTGGAGTCGGACCCGGTAGGATTCACCTTGCGCTGCTCGCTCCACGCCATGGAAGAGACCTCCTGAAACACCTGCTCTCCCGTTCGAGCATGGCCAGACCTCGATTTGCAGCCGGTCTCCGGCGAATCGCATCGAGGTCATTGCGAGCGATGCGCCGAGATGACGCGAGGACGGCGACGAGAGGTCGCGAACTGACCCCTTCGTGCCCCTCGTTCCGAACACGCCCCTCCGCCGCACTGCCGTGCTTCTGCTCTCCCTGGCCGCGCTGAGCGGGGCCATCTGGTTGCGCGCGTCGGCCCAACCGGCCTACGCGGGCCTCGAGACCCGCGCGCAGCAGGGGTTCGTGCTGTTCGAAGACGCGCCGGCCCCTCTTCGAGCCCTGGCGTCATCGTCTGCCACGCTCTGGATGCGTTTCGCCCGGGACTGGATGCTCCCGGAAGCGTTGTTCATCGTGGCGCTCGCA
>RGZZ01000416.1 GCA_010028905.1 Pseudomonadota bacterium
CGCACAGAGCGACCCGAGCCCTCGTCCACGAGGCGCAGACGCGCATGAAGCTCTACATGGAACCCATCGAGGTCACGATCTCAAACGGCCTCCCCACAGCGCTGCGCTGGCGCAACCGACACTATCGCGTGCACAGCGTGCTCGAGCAGTGGACGTACCGCGGCCGCTGGTGGACAGACCCCCCTGCCCTCGAGGGCGATCGACGCACCTACTACCGCGTTCTGTGCGACAAGGCGCAGCTCGAGATCTTCCGTCGCGGCGGTTCTCCTCAAAAAGAAGAACCTCGCCCTTCCCGAGCGGCGTCTCCCCCCTGGACGCTCAGCCGCGCCCTCGACTGAAGGCTGGAGCCACTCCCATGGTGCATCTGCACGTGCGCAGCTGGTTCTCGTTCCTGGCCGGCGCTTCATCTCCAGAAGATCTCGTGCGTGCTGCGGCGGCTCACGGGCAGCGTGCCGTAGCCATCACCGATCTGCACGGCGTGTACGGCGCAGTTCGATTCGCCCGCGCGGCGAGCGCGCAGGGCCTGAAACCCATCTTCGGAGCGACGCTGCTGATCGCGCACCCCTCTGGCGAGGCCTCGAGCGCGCCGTCTCCCTCGGCGCAGGAAGCGTCCACCGCACACCACCACGCCTGTCCGCCCGAGGGGTGCGGTGTCCGCGCCCCCCTGGTGCTGCTGGCGTGCAGCCCGCAAGGCTACGCGCATCTGTGCACCCTCGCGAGTGCCGCGCACGCAAACGACCGACACGCCCCTCATCTGCATCTGTCGCAGCTGGCCACGCACGACACCGAAGACATCATCTGTCTCACCGGGGGGCGGGAGGGCTGGCTCTCCGCCCTCATCGGAAGCGGGCGGAGAAGCGAGGCCGAGCAGTGGCTGCGCAGGCTCGCCCGGCACTTCCCCGGACGGCTGTATGTCGAGCTGACCCACCACCTGCGTCCCGGCGACAGCGCGCTCGTCACCCGACTGACCGCCCTGGCCGCCGCGCACCGCCTTCCGGTGGTCATCACCAATGCGGTGCGCTACGCCACGCCCGATCACTTCCCCCGCCACGACGCCCTCACCTGTGTGCGGCTCGGCATCACGGTGGGCGATCGGCACCTCGAGCGTCCGGTGAACGACGAGGCCTGCATCAAGGACGAACGCGCGCTCCGCCGGCTCATCGACATCGCCGAGGCATTCACGAACACCGAGCGCATCGCCGAGCGCTGCACGATGAACCTGCTGCCCGGCGAGATCACCCCGCCCGGCGCGCTGCTTCCCCCCGGCACAAGCCCCGCCGCCCATCTGCAGGCGCTGTGCGACAGCGGCGTTCACCGCAGGTACAGCGCATCAGCGCAGGCCGCCGCGCGCGCCCAGCTCGCCCACGAGATGGCGGTGGTGCGCGACCTCGACCTGTGCGAGTTCTTCCTGGTGGTGCACGAGGTGGTTGCATTCGCGCGCGCGCAGGGCATCCGCCACGCCGGCCGCGGCTCGGCGGCCAATTCCATCATCGCCTACTGCCTGGGCATCACCAATGTCGATCCCCTCCGGCATCACCTGCTGTTCGAGCGCTTCCTGCATCGCGGGCGCAAGGGCATGCCCGACATCGATGTCGACTTCGACTCCGAGCGCAGAGGCGAGGTCATCACCTGGATGGAGAATCGGTTCGGCGCCGAGCACGCCGCCATGACGGCGGCCGTCATCACCTACCGGGCCCGCAGCGCCATGCGCGAGATGATGAAGGTGCTCGGCTATGATCTCGACACCATCAGCCGGGTCACCCGGCGCTTCAACAACCACGATTCGCTGACCACCCTCGATGAGCGACGCGTCGAGATCGCCGCGATCACCCCTCCCTCTCCCCTGCTCGACACGCTGTTCACGCTGGTGGCGGGGCTGCGCCACTGCCCACGCCACATCGGCCTGCACAACGGCGGCATGGTGCTCTCGCGCACCCCCCTCTCCCACCACAGCCCCGTGCAGCGCTCCGCGAGCGGCGTGCGGCAGCTGCAGTTCGACAAGGACGATGTTGAATCGCTCGGCCTCATCAAGTTCGATGTGCTCGGCCTTCGCTCGCTCTCGGTGGTGTCAGAGGCGCTGAACCTGCACTGCCTCGATGGCGGCGCCCCCATCGACATCGACGGGCTGCCCCTCGATGACGCCTCCACCTTCGAGCTCATCCGCAGCGGCAAGACCATGAGCGTGTTCCAGATCGAGAGCCCAGGACAGTGGAACCTGCTGGCACGGGTGCAGCCCCAGCACTTCGACGATCTGGTGGCCGAGGTGGCGCTGTTCCGCCCCGGCCCCCTACAAGGCGGCATGGTGAACCCCTACGTCGAGCGCCGCGCCGGCCGCCAGCCCGTGACCTGCCTGCATCCATCGCTCGAGCCCATCCTGCGCGACACCTTTGGCATCATCCTGTATCAAGAGCAGGTGCTCGAGGTGTCACACCAGTTCGCGGGCATGTCGCTCGATGAGGCCGACACCTTCCGCAGCCTCATGAGCAAGTGGCGCGATCCGGGAGACATGCAGGCCATGCGTGAGCGCTTCGTGGGCGGCGCGATGCGACACCACGGGGTCGACGAGGCGCTGGCCAGCACCGTGTTCGACCAGGTGGCGGCATTCGTGGGCTACGGCTTCTGTCGCTCGCATGCAGCCGCATTCGCCCAGATCGTCTACCAGACCGCCTGGCTCAAGGCCCACCATGGCGCGGCCTTCATGGGGGCGGTTCTGCAGCATCATCCTGGCTTCTACCCGCTGAGCACCGTCCTCGAGGAGGTGAAGCACATGGGCATCGCCATCCTGCCGGTCGATGTGTGGCGCTCGCACGCGCGATATCGCGTCGAGCGCGGCGCCATTCGTCTCCCGCTCACCCAGGTGAGCGGCTTGAGCGAACCGCTGGCCGAGCGCATCGTGCAGGCACGAGATCGATGCCGCACCCTCGAGGCGCTGCGACGGGCCGTCGAGCTGACCCCCGAGACGTGGGATTCCCTGGCCCGCGCAGGCGCGTTCGACGCCGCGGGCCCCAGCGGTGCCCGCGACGACGAAGGGAGCGGAAGACGCCACAGCCTGTGGCACCTCGGGCTGCTGCGCAGCGTCGAGACGCGAGAGGGGAATCGCTCGAGCGCCCACGTCGAGCAGCTCGAGCTGTTCGAACGCGCCGAGAGCGACGCGCTGTTTCCCGCGCTCGACGCCCTGGGAGAGGCCGGCGCCGTGCGTTGGGATCTCGAGACGCTTCAGATGAGCGGGGGTCGTCACCCTGTTGCGCTGCATCGCGGCACCTTGCGGCGACGTGGGGTCGTGCCCATCGAAGCGATCCCCGGGATGGCCGCGCGGGCGAGCCGAGGGAGACGGCCTGCCACGGCTCGGGTGGCCGGGGTGGTGGTAACGTTCCAGCGCCCGCCCACGGCCAAGGGCATGACCTTCATCGTGCTTGAAGACGAAACCGGACGGCTCCCCGTAGCGGTTGCACCCTCCCGTTTCGAGACCCTGCGCCTGACCCTGCGAAGCGCGGCCCTCGTCGTGGAAGGGGCGGTGCAGACCGCGGGCACCACCTATCACAGCCTGCTCGTTCGCGAGGCGCATGCGTTCGATGACTATGTGAACCCGCAAGAAAGAGGTCCGAAGGGTGGGCGCACGTGAGCGCGTCGCTCGCGCTCAAGCCGGTGGGCGAGGGGCAGACGAAGACGCGGCACGCAGATGACGCAAGGCCCAGGCCCCCATCGCCACAACGAAAAGCACCATCACGAACGCGAGGATCGGCACCATCACGCTCATCACGGCGCCAGCCCCGCACGCCAGATCTTCCGCCATCGAGAGCACGGGGTTGCCCAGCCCGAACGTTCCCACGCTCGAGACCAGGCGCACAGAGGCCTTCTTCAGATGAAAGAGCGCTGCCGTGCCCCCCCCGCTGAGCAACCCGAGCACCACGGCGTGAAGCGGTTTCAGCTCGCTGTTCACCGATACGAAGACCGCGGTGGCGGCCAACGGCTTCACAAAGGTGCCCAGCGCGTCGAGCGCGTGATCGACGGCGGGAATCTTGTCTCCCGCCATCTCCACCACGGTGGCGACGGCGAAGATCAGCAGGGACGCGTCTGACGCCAGGAAGCGGAAATCGGGGGAGAGGGTGAGATGGCCCGCGCGCGCCACCCCTCCCACGATGAGAAGCGGCAGGAAGGCCCGCAGCCCGGTGCAGGCGGCCAGACTGAGCCCCATCATCACGTGCAGCGCCAGTGTCAGCGGATCTTGCATCGGCATCGCTCCAGGCTACTCGCTCGGTGGAAGGGGTCCCTGCCAGGTCAGGCGCCCCTCCCCCAGCCACGTTCAGCAACCGGAACCACCGGACCGCCGCGTGAAAAGAGCGCCCCATCACCGTCCGGCATGTTCACAAGTTCGCAAGGACAGGCTAGTCCTTTCGTGCTACGCTATCAAAAGCACCTGGAAGAGGACTACTTCTGAGCGCGTGAACGTGCGAACTACGGG
>RGZZ01000417.1 GCA_010028905.1 Pseudomonadota bacterium
CTCGGCGGCGCGCACGTCGTCGGCGGACTTCCCCGTTTCGGCCATGCGCGCGTCGAGCCCCACGTGCTGCTCCTTCACGGTGAAGCGGCCGCGGATGCGTCGTGACTCGCGGATGTAGGCCGCCTTCGCAAGGCCGTCGGCGGTGCCGGTCACGTCGCCGCGCAGGCGCAGACCGCGCCAGCCCGTTCCACCATCGGCGCGGGGGGCCTCGGTCTGCATCCAGTAGAGCATCGAGAGGCTGAGCTGGCGAGCTCCTTCGTAGTGCTTGACCTGTTCCTCCGGGGTCACGCCGATGACGTTGCCGGGGATGTAGTCGATCTGGGGCCAGTTCACCAGCACGATGTCGCTCTCGTAGGCGCCGTCGACGAAGCTGGCGCGGTCGGCGATGCGGCGGAAGGTCCATAGATCCATGGGGCCGCGCTCCGGCTTCGGGTTCACCGGGTCGAACGTGCGTACCACCGGGTCGAGGGTGATGGGATGCGTGGCCGAGAAGCTGAGCAGGTTGCTGCCCCACGGTGGCGTGAGCGCCGGATCGTAGTCGCGCCAGAAGCTGTAGTCTCGCGGGCGCTCGATGGTGTGATCGCCGTGGGGGTCATGGTCGATGACGAAGCACCAGCTGATGGCCTGCATGTTGTCGGGCCTGGCCACCGCTGGGGCGTGGGGCTCGCCGGTCTCGGCATGCGACTCGGCGCCCGTGACGTGCTCGATGCCCGCCAGGGGCAGCAGGTCGCCGAGCTCGGTGGCGTCGACGACATAGCGCGCGCGCACGGTGACGCGCTCTCCATCGGGCGAGTGCCCCAGGGCGAGCGGTGGCGCGCCGCCG
Source organism: Pseudomonadota bacterium (assembly GCA_010028905.1). Classification (NCBI taxonomy): domain Bacteria; kingdom Pseudomonadati; phylum Pseudomonadota; species Pseudomonadota bacterium. The sequence goes on from RGZZ01000417.1 coordinate 824, forward strand.
CGATGGCGCAACGTCACCGCGCGGACGTGGTCGCCGTCGATCTCGGCTGATTCCGGCGCGTGCTCGAGCAGCAGGGTGAGGCGCCGCCCTGCCTGATAGGGGCGAAGGAACGACTCGAGCACCGAGAGCGAGACCCGGGGCTCGTGACAGATGGCTGACACGAAGCCGTTCCCCGGGTTGAGATGCTGCACCGCCCGCGCCTTTGCCGACAGGGGATAGAAGCGCTTGTAGTGCACCCGGATCTCGTCTCGCAGACGCCGATAGGAGCGGGTGCAGCCCGTCTGCTCGATCCACGGGTGCTCGTCCGGGGGCACGGCCTGCGATGTGAGCTGTCCGCCGATCCAGTCGGTCGGCTCGCTCATCACCACGCGATGTCCGCGGCGGAGGGCGGCCCACGCCGCGGCGCAGGCCCCCACGCCGCCTCCCACCACCAGCACGTCGGTCTCCAGCTCGCGATGCGCCACCTTGTCGCTCCTTTGCCGTGGCCGCGCCTTGGGCCACACGAGAATCGTGTCGTCGCGCCAGCGCAGGCCGCAGGTCGGACGGACGGCGGTCGCGCGGCGCAGGTTGGTCGGCGGATTGGCCTCGGGCTTCGAAATCCCTGCCAGGGCGCCCCGCGAGACGAAGGGGTCACGACGACCTGCTCCGCACGGGGGTCGCAGACGCAGGGACTCTGACGGCCCGCGGGAAAACGACCCTCATGGGTCGCGTTGTCTTGTTGTGGGGAGCGCCCGCCGCGGGCAAGACCAGCGTTGCGCGCGCGGTGGTGGCGTCGTGCGCGCGCGCCGACGTGACCGTGCTCCATCTCTCCTCCGACGCGGTGCGCGCCGCGCTTCACGCGGGGCCGTACCTGCGCGCGCTGCAGGGCGTGGTGTACGATGGCCTCCAGGCCATGCTCGAGAGCGCCATGGCCGCGGGGCTCACCGTGCTGCTCGATGCCAACTACCTCGACGCTGGGCGACGCGGGCGCGTGCGCGCGGCTGTCGCTTCTCGTGGAGGATCGCTGCTCTCGGTGCAGGTCGCATGCTCTGTCGGCTCCCGACGGGCCCGCAATGACGCGCGACCGCTGACCCAGCAGGTGCCGGCAGACTACATCGAAGACGCCCACGGTCGGGCAGAGGCCCAGCAGGGTGATGCCGACGTCGTGGTTGACACTGACACCTGCACGGCCGACGAGGCTGCGCGGCGCATCACGCGCTGGTTCCTCGAGGGCCAGGTCTCTCTGCCAGGAGATTCAAGCCGCGCCGCCATATAGAACCCTCTTCCCCCACGGCGCGCGCGCCAGCCGCCCCATTCTCTTCCCGAGTCGAGGACATCACGCATGAAGACGGTCGCCATGCTGCTCGCGGGAGGCGCCGGAACGCGCCTCTCGGTGCTCACCGAGACACGCGCCAAGCCCGCCGTCCCCTTTGCCGGCAAGTTCCGCATCATCGACTTCACGCTCAGCAACTGCGTGAACAGCGGCATCAACACCGTGGGGGTACTCACCCAGTACCGCCCGCACAGCCTGAACGAGCACATCGGCATCGGCAAGCCGTGGGACCTCGACCGTGGTCGCGGTGGCGTGCGCCTGCTGCCGCCCTATCAGGGGCGCGAGGGGCACCACTGGTATGGTGGAACCGCTGACGCCATCTACCAGAACCTCGACTTCCTCGAAGACCAGAACGCAGAGAACGTGCTGGTGCTGAGCGGCGACCACATCTACAAGATGGACTACGCCGCCATGATCGCCTACCACGAGGAGCAGGGGGCCGACCTCACCATCGCGGTCATGACCGTTCCTCTCGAGGAGACCGACCGCTTCGGCATCATGGAGGTCGACGCGCAGAGCCGCATCGTGCAGTTCCACGAGAAGCCGAAGAACCGAGACAAGGGCCAGCTGGCCTCGCTGGGCATCTACGTGTTCAATCGGCGAACCCTCGAGAAGCGCATCTCAGAGGGCACCGAGGCGAATCCGCGCACCGACTTCGGCATGCACGTCATCCCGGCCATGCTGGCGGCGGGCGACAACGTGGTCGCCTGGCAGTACGAGGGATACTGGGTCGACGTCGGCACCATCGACGCGCTCTGGAGCACCAACCTCGAGCTCACGGGCACCGCGCCGGCCCTCGACCTCTACAACGATCGCTGGCCCATCTTCACCCAGTCGGAGGAGATGCCTCCGGTGAAGTTCGGGCCCCAGGCCAAGGTGGTGTCGAGCATCGTCTCCAATGGGTGCGTGGTGCGCGGCCTGGTCTCGAACAGCGTGCTCAGCCCTGGGGTCTACGTGAGCCCCGGCGCGGTGGTCACCAACAGCGTCATCATGAACGACGCCTGGATCGGGCCCGGTGCCCGGCTCGACAAGGTCGTGGTCGACAAGCGGGCCATGATCGGCGCGGGGGCCACGGTGGGCGAAGGCGACGAGAGCGTGGTGAACGAGCTGCACCCCTCGATTCTCGCCTGCGGCATCACCCTCATCGGTCGGAGTGCGTTCATTCCCGAGGGTGCCCTGGTGGGGCGCAATGTGCTGGTGGCCAGCAACGTCGACGAGAATGCGTTTCCCCACGACAAGATCGTGGGCGACGGCAAGTCCATTCAGGGGGTCTGCTGATCATGTCGAAGGCGTTTGCAATGATTCTGGCCGGCGGGGCCAGCGAATCGCTCAGCGTGCTCACCGAGACCCGCGCCGAGCCCGCCCTGCCGTTTGCGGGGAAGTATCGCATCATTGATTTCGTTCTGAGCAATCTGGTGAACAGCGACATCTACAACGTGGCCGTGCTGACGCAGTACCGCCCGCGCAGCCTCAATGCCCACATCGGCACCGGCAAGCCGTGGGACCTCGACCTGGCCACGGGCGGCGTGGCGTTGCTGCAGCCCTTCCGCGGCGGTCCGCTGGGCGACTGGCAGAAGGGGACGGCTGACGCGGTGCGCCGCAACCTCGAGTTCATCGAGCAGCAGACCGAGGAGCACGTGCTCATCCTGCCGGGCGATCACATCTACCTCATGGACTATCGCCCGCTCATCAAGGCGCACATCCAGAGCGGCAGCGATGTGACGGTGGCGGTTCGGCGCGTGAGCCCCCACGACACGCATCGCTTCGGCATCATCTCCATCGGGGCCGAGAACAAGATCGTCGGCATGGAGGAGAAGCCGCGGCGCACCCGCGAGACCCTGGCGAGCATGGGCATCTACGTCTTCCGCAAAGACGCCCTGGTGCGCGCCCTCACCGAGGGTGACGGCATCGACTTCGCCCGCGACGTGCTGCCGAAGATGCTGGCTGATGGCTGCGAGATGTCGGCCTGGCACTTCTTCGGCTACTGGGAAGACGTGGGCACCGTGCAGTCTTACTGGGAAGCCAACATGAGCCTGCTGGCCGAAGATCCGGCCCTCGATCTCTACGATCAGCACTGGGTGGTGCACACCCGCTCGTTCGACAAGGCACCGGTGCGCCTGGGTCCCAACGCGGTGGTTGACGGCACGCTCATCTCGAACGGATGCGTGGTGCTGGGCGTGGTCGAGCGCAGCATCATCTCCCCTGGGGTCTTCATCGACGAGGGGGCCGTGGTCAAGGACAGCATCATCTTCAACGATGTGCGCATCGAGGCGGGGGCGCGGGTCGACCGCGCCATCGTCGACAAGGGCTCGGT
>RGZZ01000418.1 GCA_010028905.1 Pseudomonadota bacterium
CGTGCAGGGTGAGCTCCATCTTCATCGACTCCATCACCATCACGGCCTGGTTGGCTTCGACCGCGGCGCCTACCGCCACGTGCACCTTGAGCACGGTGCCCGGCATGGGGGCCAGAATGTCATCGCCCCCCGCCGCGGCAGGACCCTTGCCCCGCTTCTGCCCCGTGTCGAGGTCGAGCCAGACCGTGACGCCGCCGGCCCACACGTGCACGCGATCTTTTACGCGGCAGGCGGCGAAGGGCGTGATGCGGCCGTCGATGTCGAGCCACCCCTCGACCACGCCCGTGTTCGAGGGGTTTGCCACGACGCGGCCTTGCAGCGCAAGGGCGCCGTCTTCCCACGTGAAGGCGCCCTCGCGCCCCAGCTCGAGGTCGAACGAGAGCCACTCCTCGCGGCCCGATACCTTCATTCGCAGGCGGCTCATGCGCGCATCCTCCATCGATCGTTGCGCTGCCACGGTCCCTCGTGCGTCGGTGCGGCGCTGCCGGCCGACGTCGCCGACGATGTCGCCGTCCCCGCAGACTGGGCCGCGAAGGCCGCCGCCACCAGGGCCTCGACCCTGGGGGCCGGTTCGGCGATGACGTTCTCCTTGAGGAAGTGCGTGTGCACGTTGCCCGCCACGAAGTCCGGGTGCGCGATGAGCGATCGGAGGAATGTGGTGTTCGTGGTGACGCCGAGAATCACCAGATCGCTCAGGGCGACGCGCATCTTCTGCAGCGCTTCTTCGCGCGTCTTTCCCCAGGTGAGCACCTTGGCCAGCATGGGATCGTGGTGCACCGTCACCGCATAGCCCTCGACGATGCCACAGTCAACGCGGATGCCCGGGCCGCGTGGCAGCCGCAGCCGACGCACCTCGCCCGTGGCGGGGAGAAAGCTGTTCGACGGGTCTTCGGCGTAGATGCGGCACTCGATGGCGTGGGCTTCCGCGCGCAGGTCGTTCTGGGTGAAGGGCAGGGCGTGTCCCGCTGCCACGAGCAGCTGGGTGCGCACCAGGTCGCGCCCGAGCATGAGCTCGGTGACCCCGTGTTCGACCTGCAGGCGCGTGTTCATCTCCATGAACCAGAACTGGCCGCCCTGATCCATGATGAACTCGACCGTGCCGGCGTTGACATAGCCCACCGCGCGGGCCGCCGCCACGGCCGCCTCGCCGAGGCGTGCGCGCAGGGCGTCGTCGATGCCACAGGCCGGCGATTCCTCGACCACCTTCTGATGGCGACGCTGTATCGAGCACTCTCGCTCGAGCATGTGCACCACGTTGCCGTGGGTGTCGGCAAACACCTGCACCTCGATGTGCCGCGGACGGGCGATGTACTTCTCCATGAACACCCGGTCGTCGCCAAAGGCCTTGGCGGCCTCGCGCGCGGCCCCCTCGAGGGCCTCTTGAAGGCCCTCCGGGCCTTCCACCAGGCGCATGCCCTTGCCGCCGCCTCCGGCGGTTGCCTTGAGCAGAACGGGGAACCCGATCTGCTCGGCCGCGGTCTTCCAGGCTTCGATGTCGTGCGGGTCGAGCATCACGCCCTTGAGCACGGGAACGCCGGCGGCTTCCATGGTCTGCTTCGACACGATCTTGTCGCCCATCGTCGCCATCACGTCTGGTGAGGGCCCGATGAACACGAGGTCAGCGTCGGCGCAGGCTTGAGCAAATCGAGGGTTCTCGGAGAGGAACCCGTAGCCCGGGTGCACGGCGTCGACATCGTGGGCTTCTGCGATCTCGAGCAGGCGGGCGATGTTGAGATAGGTCTCGGCCGGCGTGCTGCCGGGCAGGCGGTAGGCCTCATCGGCGGCGGCCACGTGCGGTGCGCCCGCGTCTGGATCGGCGTACACGGCCACGGCTCGCATGCCGGCCTCGCGCACCGCTTGGATGACACGCAGCGCGATCTCGCCGCGATTGGCTATCAGTACCTTCTGCATGGCCGTCACATCCGGAAGACGCCCTGGGCGCGGGTCGGGAACGGCGCACCGAGCGACGCTCCGATTCCCAGGCCCAGCACCATGCGGGTGTCGACCGGGTCGATGACCCCGTCGTCCCACAGGCGGGCGCTGCTGTAGTAGGGGTCGCCCTCGGTGGTGTACTTGTCGAGGGTAGGGCGCTTGAACGCCTCTTCCTGCTCGGCCGTCATGGGCGGCTGCCCTGTTGCGGCAAGCTGGTCTTTCTTCACCGTGAGCAGCACGTTGGCCGCCTGCTCGCCCCCCATCACGCTGATGCGGGCGTTGGGCCACATCCAGAGCTGTCGGGGCTGGTAGGCGCGGCCGCACATGCCGTAGTTGCCGGCGCCGTACGAGCCGCCGATGATGACGGTGAACTTGGGCACGGCGGCGTTGCTCACCGCCATCACCATCTTGGCGCCGTCCTTGGCGATACCGCCGGTCTCATACTTGCGGCCCACCATGAAGCCGGTGATGTTCTGCAAGAAGACGAGGGGCACGCCGCGCTGGCTGCACAGCTCGACGAAGTGCGCGGCCTTCTGGGCGCTCTCGCTGAACAGCACGCCGTTGTTGGCCACGATGCCCACGGGGTAGCCCCAGATGCGGGCAAAGCCCGTCACCAGCGTGTTCCCGTAGAGCGCCTTGAACTCGTGGAAGCGGCTGCCGTCGACGAGGCGGGCGATGATCTCGCGCACGTCATAGGGCTTGCGCACGTCTTTCTGCACGATGCCGTACAGCTCGTTCGCATCGTAGAGCGGGTCTTCGGGCGTCGTCACCTCGAGCGGGCAGGCAGGCGGGCGCCAGTTGAGAGCCGACACCACGCTGCGCGCGATGCGCAGCGCGTCGGCGTCGTCTTGCGCTAGATGGTCGGCCACGCCCGAGGTGCGGGTGTGCACGTCGCCGCCGCCCAGGTCTTCGGCGCTCACCTCTTCGCCGGTGGCGGCCTTCACAAGGGGTGGGCCGCCGAGGAAGATGGTGCCCTGGTTGCGCACGATGATGGTCTCGTCGCTCATGGCGGGCACGTACGCACCCCCTGCCGTGCACGACCCCATCACCACCGCCACCTGGGCGATGCCCTTGGCCGACATGCGGGCCTGGTTGTAGAAGATGCGACCGAAGTGGGTCTTGTCGGGGAAGACGTCGGCCTGCATGGGCAGGAACGCGCCGCCGGAGTCGACGAGGTAGACGCAGGGCAGGCCGTTCTCCTCGGCAACCTCCTGGGCGCGCAGGTGCTTCTTCACCGTCATCGGGTAGTACGTGCCGCCCTTGACGGTGGCGTCGTTGGCGACGATCATGCACGGCACACCCTGCACGCGCCCGATGCCGGTCACCATGCCCGCGCCAGGGGCCTGGTCGTCGTACATGCCGTTGGCCGCAAGCGCGCCGATCTCGAGGAACGGGCTGCCCGGGTCGAGCAGCGCATCGACGCGGTCGCGCACGAACAGCTTGCCGCGGCTGGTGTGCTTCTTCACCGCCGCCTCACCACCGCCGGCGCGGGCCGCGGCCAGGCGCGAGCGCAGCTGGTCGCACAGCGATTCGAGGTGAGCGCGATTCTCGGTGAAGACCGGGTCGCTGGGGTTGACGTGGGTCGAAAGGACGTCCATGTGCAGGGAGGCTCTCTTCAGGGGCGTTGCGGTGCCGTGGCGCACTCGAGACCGCGCGCGTGCGGGGCACGGGGGCATCGGTTGCGGGGCGTTTCTTCGCCCGCCGAGGGAACCCTTCCGAGATTCGGGGTGAGCCCTCTGCGACGTCACCGCACGTGGGGCTCGAGACCGAAGGCCTTCCCGGCGTCATCGGCGAACGGCTCCCCCCTGCCCCTGGGACCCGCGCGTCATCGTATCGGACGCGCTGAGAAGAGGCCTCTTCGCGTGCGCTTCGATCCCACCGCGTCTTCGTGGTGCAGAGCATCGTGGCCGTCACCGCGGGCAGCCTTCTCACGGCGCTCCCCCCTGCGCTCGTGCACCGCGTCGCGGGCGTGGTCTTTCTCGTCTTCGCCTGGTCGATGTGGCGGCGCGTGCGAGACGACGAGGAGGAGAGCCTCGGGTCGGGCGACGGGTCGCTGCTGCAGAGCGCCACGGGGGCGTTCATGGTGATCTTCGTCGCGGAGTGGGGCGATCTGACGCAGCTGGCCACGGCAACGCTGGTGGCGCGCTATCAGCAGACCTTGATCATCTTCGTCGCCGCCACCCTGGCCCTGTGGGCGGTGACCGGGCTGAGCGTGCTCATCGGCTCGCACCTGAGGAACGCAGTGCATCCGCAGACCTTCCAGCGCATTGCGGCGGTGCTGTTCGCGACGATCGGCGCCTACATGCTCGCCACGGCCTGACGCCCCGCCCGCGCTGGGAACGGGGTGGGGATGGCGTGCAGACCGCGTTGCGAACCCCAGAGGTCTGCGCCAGCCGAGGACGCAGGGGCGGCGACGTCAGCGCGTTGCCATACCGCGCGTGGCGCCCCCGCCCCCCGTGCCGTCGACTCCGCTCAGGCGGCGTATGGCGACTCGCCGCTCTGGTGCGCA
>RGZZ01000419.1 GCA_010028905.1 Pseudomonadota bacterium
TCGGCGAGCAGTTCGAAGAACGCGGGATCGGGTGTGTGGCGGGCGCTGAAGATGTAATGGTCGATGCCGGCCTCGGCCCACATGTGCAGCCGCTCCACGAGCTGCGCGGGCGACAGGCTGTCGGCGCCACCGTTGCGTGTCAGCCACAGCGCGTCGAGCACGGTCTTGTCGATGGCCGCATAGTCGCGGCCGTAGCGCTCGCAGTGGCCGCGCAGTATGGCCAGCTTCGCCTTCACGGCCTCGACCCCGGCGAACGCGAAGAGGTTGCAGCCCTGGCCGTACTGCGCCACCATGCGCAGGGTCTTCTGCTCGCCCATGCCCCCGATGAGAATCGGGGGGTGGGGGCGTGACAGCGGCATGGGGTGGCACAGGGTCTCGGCCAGGCGATAGTGGCGCCCGTGGAAGGGGGCCACCTTTCCCGACCACATCTGCAGCGCGATGCGCAGGGTCTCCTCGAGGCGCTCGAAGCGCTCCTTCGTGGGGGGGAAGCGCACGCCCAGCCCCTTGTGCTCGCGCTCGAACCAGCCCGCGCCGATGCCGAGGTAGGCGCGACCGCCGCTGAGCACGTCGAGGGTGGTGGCGGTCTTGACAAGCACGCCCGGCTCGCGGTAGGTCACGCCCGTGACCATGGTGCCGAGCTTGATGCGTCGGGTGAGGGCGGCCGCGAACGAGAGGGCGCTGTAGCCCTCGAGCATGTCCATCTCGGCGGGGCCGAAGTACTCGATCTGAAAGAAGTGGTCCATCACCCAGAAGCTGTAGAGGCCGATCTCGTCGGCGAGCTGGGCGGTGCGGCCGAAGGTGCGGGCCAGTGCCGCGGGGCCGTGAGGAACATTGAAGATGGGAAACTGGAGTCCGAGACGCATGGGGCCTCCTGCGATTGGGGAGTCTGGCGTGACGTGCTGATGCGGCACGGAGTACGCGAGAGAGGCGGGCGGTTTCGCGCATGCGGTCCGGACTCCTTCAGGGCGTTCGTTGCTCGGTCCGGGCGTTGCCGTCATCGGGGAGGGCCGGGCGAGACGGCGCATACCCATCAAGCGGGAAGGACCCCGTCTCGTCGAGCCGAAAGCACGAGCCCATGACGACGCACGCCGTTCCTCTTTCAGACACGCGCCCCTTGACCCTCGAGCAGAAGATCGGTCAGCTCGTGATGATCGATTTCACGGGGCTCGCGGTGCCCGACGATGTGGCACACAGCTTCTCGACGCGCCACTGGGGCGGCGTGATTCTCTTCGCAAAGAACATCGAGCGCCGCGAACAGGTGGCCGCGCTCTGCAGCGCGCTACAGGCGGCACACGACCAGCCTGAGCCGCTCTTCATCGGCATCGATCAAGAGGGCGGCATCGTCGATCGCCTGCCGTTCGATCCGCTGGCCTCGTCGCCCGGCGCCATGGCCCTGGCGGCGGCCGGTGATGTGGCCTGGGCGCGTGAGACCGCGCGGGTGAACGGTCTCGAGCTGGCCAGCCTCGGCATCAACGTGAACTTTGCGCCGTGCGTCGACGTGAACTGCAACCCGTCGAACCCCATCATCGGGGTGCGTTCGTACGGCGAGACCGCCGATCAGGTGACCCGCTTCGGCCTCGAGGTGGCGCGGGGGTATCGCGACGCCGGCATCGCGCCGTGCGCCAAGCACTTCCCGGGGCACGGCGACACCTCGGTCGACTCGCACCTCGCGCTCCCTGCCCTCAACGAGGGGCGCGAGCGTCTCGACGCCATCGAGCTTGCTCCCTATCGCGCGCTCATCGGCGATGGGCTCGAGATGATCATGTCGGCGCACATCGTCTACCCGGCCCTCGATGGCGCTGGGCTGCCCGCCACGCTCAGCCGCCCCATTCTCACCGATGTGCTGCGCAGCGAGCTGGGCTTCGACGGTGTGATCATCACCGATTCGATGTCGATGAAGGCCGTGGCCGACAACTTCGGCGTCGGACAGGCCGCCGTCATGGCGGTGCAGGCAGGGGCAGACGTCGTGCTCGCCTGCGGCACGCGCGAGGCGCAGGAGGAGACCTGGCAGGCCCTTTTCGCGGCGGTTCGCGGCGGTGTCATCGATGAGGCCCGCATCGACGCCTCGGTGGCCCGCATCCGCCGGCTCAAGGCGGCGTGGGCCGCGCGGGGCGAGGTCGCTCCACCGCCTGCTTCCACCGCCGAGGCCATCGACGAGGCCGCCCGCGCGTCGACCACGGTGGTGCGAAACGACGGCGCCCTGCCGCTGCGCCCCGCCACGCGGGTGGCGCTGGTGGCCCCCGCCCTGCTGCCGGTCTCTCAGCTCGGAGAGATCGGGGCCGTGTTCCCGCTGTCCGACGAGCTTCGCGCGCGGGATATGCAGGTGACCGAGCATCGCTTCTCGCTGCAGGAAGGGGGCGTGGATGACGGGCCGTCTATCTGTGCCCAGGCCCGGGAAGCCGATGTGGTGGTGCTCTGCCTGTACGCTCGGGGGCGGTTGTCGCCCGAGCAGGCCGAGCTGACCCGCGCGCTCCTCGAAACGGGGAGGCCGGTAGTGGCCATATCGCTGAACAGCCCGTATGTGCTGGTCGATGTGAGCGACGTGAAGACCTACGTCTGCACCTACGGCTACGCGCGCAGCTCGGTGCGCGCCCTGGCCGATGTGCTGTGTGCGCGCGTCGCGCCTCGCGGCAGGCTTCCGGTGTCGCTGCCGGGCTTGCACGCGCGCGGCACGGGGCTGACCTTCTGATCATCAACACGGAGGCAAACGAATGCTCGAGCTCTGGCTTCTGCGTCACGGAGAGACCGATTGGAACAGCGCGCACCGCTGGCAGGGGCAGACCGATGTTCCCCTCAACGCCGCGGGGATGAAGCAGGCGGGCCGGGTGGCCCATCGCCTGCGCGCTGAGCGCTTCGACGCGGTCTACAGCTCTGATCTGGGACGGGCGCGCATGACCGCGTTGCTCGCCTACCCGCACGGCACGCCCATCTTCGACATGCGTCTGCGCGAGCTGAGCTTCGGCAAGCTCGAGGGCAAGCGATGGGACGACATGACCCAGGTCGAGCGCCGCGTCGTCGAGACCTGGTGGAACGATCCGTACGCCGACTGCCTGCCCGACGGAGAGTCGTACAAGCAGCTCGAGGAGCGCCTGGTCGAGTGGCGGTCGACGCTGCCCAAGGCGGGGCGCTTCCTCGTGGTCACCCACGGGGGTCCTATCCGGAGCCTGCTGTGGGAGATCATGGGGGTGCCGCGCAACCGATCGTGGACGGTGCTGCTCGACAACTGCTCGCTGACCCGGCTCTCGTATCATGAAGAGCGTGCCACCGTGGTCACTGTGAACGACTGCGCCCACCTTGACGACAATGTGGTCATGCTCGAGGGTGAGGCCGAGCCCCGCGCCGGCAAGAGCTGATGCGGTTGCGCGTTCACCGGCTCGACGTCGTGAGGAGCCGTCTGCTGGCCCTCGTGCTGCTCTGCGTTGCGGGGGCAGTTCTGCTGTCGCGGTCAGCCGAGGCACGTCCGCCCGTGGTGACGGCACGCGCACTGCTGGGCGTCACCGCGGTGCGTCCTGGCGATGCGTTCGAGGCCGCGGTGGTGCTCGACATCGCCAAGGGCTACCACATCAACACCGACGCGCCCAAGCTCGACTTCCAGATCGCCACGAAGGTCGCGCTGGCCGCGAGCGAAGGCCTCACCTGGGGTTCTCCGCGATTTCCCGCGCCGGAGACCATCAAGCTCGCCCTGTCGCCGGACCCGGTGCCCGTGTTCTCAGGGCACGTGCTCGTTCGCGTTTCGGGGAACGCGGCCACCACGCTTGCGACGTCGGGCGTGCGCAAGGTGAAGGTCACCATCGACTACCAGGCGTGCAACGACACGGCGTGCCTGGCCCCCGCCACGACAGACACCGAGCTCGAGATCCCGCTGGCCGCGGCCGGCACTCCGGTGAAGCCCGCGCACGAAGATGCGCTGCGCGCGCTCGAAACCGCGCCGACGAGCTCGGGAGCGCCGTCATCGTCGCCGCGCTTCGGCACAGCAAGCGGCGAGCCAACGACGGGGGCGCCGTCTCCCGGAGGGGCGGCTGCACCTCCGGCGCTCCCCGCATCGACGCCTCTCGACAGCGGCGCCATTATCTATGCGCTGCTGAGCGCCTTGCTGGGCGGCCTGTTGCTCAACATCATGCCGTGCGTGTTCCCGGTGCTGTCGCTCAAGGTGGCGGGGGTGGTGGAGCACGCACACTCTTCCGGCACGCCCCCCTGGAAGCATGCCGTGGCCTTCACGTCGGGCGTGCTCGTCTTCTGCTGGGGTCTTGCGGCCGCGCTCATGGGGGTGCGCGCTGCGGGCGAAAAGGTAGGGTGGGGATTTCAGCTGCAATCGCCCCTGTTCGTCGCCGGCATGGCGCTGCTGCTCTTCATCATCGCGCTCAACCTCTTCGGCGTGTTCGAGATCGGCGTGGGCATGACGCGCCTGGGCGGCGTCGAGGCGGGCTCGGGGCTGCTGGG